>JBPCPH010000192.1:0-2846 GCA_050999415.1 Thermoleophilaceae bacterium | reverse complement strand
ACGTCGCCGAACCCGCCGCCGACGAGCACGGTGATCGCGACCAGCGCCATCGTCCCGATCGCGAACGAGACGCTGGCCGCCGCGAAGGTGCCCACGCTGCGCCCGAGCATCGCGTTGATCGGCGCCTGGAGCGCGATCAGCCCGCCGGCCACCACCATCAGCAGGACCGCCGGGCCCCTATCCACGAACGCGCCGCCTCACTTCGCGTCGAGCCAGTTCGCTCCGACGCCGACGTCCACGGCCAGCGGCGGGTCGAGCTCGAACGCTCCGGCCATCTCGGCCGCGACGAGCTCCGACGCCCGCTCAACCTCCTGGTCGGGCGCCTCGAACAGGAGCTCGTCGTGGATCTGGAGCACGATCCGGGTCGCGAGCCCGGCCGAGCGGATCGCACTGCGGCAGCGCACCATCGCGACCTTGATGATGTCGGCGGCCGTTCCCTGGATGACCGTGTTGACCGCCAGGCGCTTGCCGAGCTCACGCTGCTGGTACGAGCGCTCGCGCAGCTCCGGGATCCTGCGGGAGCGGCCGAACAGCGTGGTTACGTAGCCGTCCGCGGTGGCGCGGCCGATCGTCTCGTCGATGAAGCGCCGCACGCTCGGGAACCGGCTCAGGTACCGCTCGATGAACTCCTCGGCCTCCTCGATCGGGATCTGCAGCCGGTCGGAGAGCCCGAACGGCTGAAGGCCGTAGACGATCCCGAAGTTGACCATCTTCGCGCGCGAGCGGATGCCGGGGTCGATCTCGCCCGGGGGAAGGTCGAAGATCTCCGCCGCCGTGGCCGCGTGGACGTCCTCGCCGCGCCTGAAGATCTCCTTGAGGACGTCCTCGCCGGCGATGTGGGCGAGCAGGCGGAGCTCGACCTGCGAGTAGTCGGCCGAGATCAGGCGGTGGCCCGGCTCGGCCACGAAGCAGGCGCGGATGGCGCGCCCGATCTCGGTCCTGATCGGCACGTTCTGGAGGTTGGGGTTGGTGCTCGACAGCCGGCCAGTGGTGGTCGCGGTCTGGTTGAAGGTCGTGTGGAGCCGCTTGGTCCCCGGGTCGACGAGCTCCGGCAGCGCGTCGAGGTAGGTGCTCTTCAACTTCGTCAGCTCCCGCCAGCTCTCGATCTTCTCCACGACCGGGTGCTCACCGCGGATCGCCGCCAGGACGCGCGCGTCGGTCGAGAAGCCGGTCTTGCCGCGCCGCTTGCGCGACAGGCCGAGCTCCTCGAACAGCACTCGCGAGAGCTGCTGCGGCGAGCCGATCGTGAACTCCTCCCCCGCGAGCTCCCAGATCTCGCGCTCGAGCACGGCGATCCGCTCGGCGAACGTCTCGCCGACCGCCGCCAGCCGCTCGGTGTCGAGCTTGACCCCGGCCCGCTCCATGTCCACGAGGACGTCCACGAGCGGCAGCTCCACCTCTTGAAAGAGGCGCTCGAGCCCACGGTCGGCGAGCTGAGCGCGCTGACGCTCCGCCAGCGCCCTGATGACCAGAGCGCGCTCGGCGAGCGGGCGCAGCTCCGGCGGCGCGCCGTCCTCGTCCACGCGTGCCCCGATGCCCTCCTCGGCCGACAGCTCGGCGAGCGGGTAGCGCCGCCGCGCCGGGTCGATCAGGTACGCGGCGACCATCGTGTCGTGCTCGAGCGCAAGGGCGGGCCCATCGTCGGGATGCGGGGACGAGCCCGCGCCGGCTACCCCGGAAGCGACCGACTTCCAGTCGTGGGCCACCAACGGGCGCTCGCCCCAGGCGAGCTCGAGCGCGGCGAGCGTTCCGGCGTCGCCGACCGCCACCTCCGCGCCGCCCGCGTACGCGGCGAAGCGAAGCGCCCCCTCGCCCGGCTCAGCGACGAGCGTCGCGTGGCCGCCTTCGAGGCGTGCCAGGTCAGCGACCGGCAGCTCCACCGCCCGCGCGCGCGCCTCGACGGGCGTCCGCTCCGCCGGCGCGGCGCCCTCCTCCCCGAGCGCCTCCTCGAGGCGGCGCAGGGGGTCGCGCAGCTCGAACTCGCGGAAGGCGTCGCGTAGCCGCGAGCGGTCGGCCTCCTCCGCGACGCAGTCCGCGAGGTCGATGTCCACGTCGAGGTCGCGGATCGCCGTGGCGAGCCGCTTCGACACCCGCGCGTCCTCGGCGTGGTTTCGCAGGTTCTCCTTGCGCTTGGCGCCCGACACCTCGTCCACGCTCGCGAGCACGGTCTCGAGGTCGCCGAAGCGCCCGAGCAGCTCCGCCGCGGTCTTGTCGCCGATCCCGGGGACCCCCGGGATGTTGTCCGAGGTGTCGCCCTTCAGCCCGATGAAGTCGGGGATCAGGTCGGGCGCGACGCCGTAGCGGTCGATCACCGCGTCGCGGTCGTAGACGCGCGTGTCGGTGATCCCGCGGCTGGTCGTCATCACGCGCACGCCGGGCTCGACGAGCTGGAGGGCGTCGCGGTCGCCGGTGACCGCCATCACGTCGATGCCCAGCTCGCGGGCGCGGCGCGCCAGCGTGGCGATCACGTCGTCGGCCTCGTAGCCGGGCACCTTCACGTTGCGGTACCCGAACGCCTCGACCAGCGGCGCGAGGTGCGGCCACTGCTCCTTGAGCAGATCAGGCCGCGGCCGGCGCTGCGCCTTGTAGTCGTCCGAGACGGCCTCGCGGCCCGACATCCCCGCGTCCCACACGACGAGCGTGGCGCGCGGCCCGTACTCAGTGAGGATCCTGACGAGCATCGAGGCGAAGCCGAAGATCGCGTTGGTCGGCATTCCCCTGGAGGTGGCGATCGTCTCCGGGAGCGCGAAGAACGCGCGGTACGCGAGGCTGTTGCCGTCGATCAGGAAGAGCTCGGGCGGGTGGTCGCCCTCCGCCGCGGAGGCGCCCTCGGCGAGCGCGGAGGC
>JBPCPH010000186.1:0-4966 GCA_050999415.1 Thermoleophilaceae bacterium | reverse complement strand
TGACCATGTCGTCGGTGGCGATCCCGTTGCGGTCGATCACCTCGCTCACGAGCTCCTCGGTGGCGCTCATGATCGCCTCGGCGTCGTTGCGGTCGACGGTTATCGCGCCCCTCAGGGCTCTCAGCTTCACGGCGCGGGATTGTCCCAGAGGCGCCCGCGGGCCCGCTGCGTGCCGTGGGCGACCCGTGCCGGCCGGGGTATAACCGATCCATGTCCGTGCAGCTTGGGTCCGAGTTCGCCGGCTATCGCGTCGAGGGGGTCGCGGGGCGCGGCGGCATGAGCGTGGTCTACCGCGCGATCGAGCCGGGGCTCGAGCGCCCGGTGGCGCTGAAGGTGATCTCGCCCGAGCTCGCCGCCGACGAGAAGTTCCGCGCCCGCTTCGAGCGCGAGTCGCGCCTGGCGGCGTCGCTCGACCACCCGAACGTGATCCCCGTCCATGCCGCCGGAGAGCACGACGGCCTGCTCTACATCGCGATGCGCTACGTCGAGGGGCCGGATCTTCGCCGCCTCCTGGACGACCGCGGCGCGCTCGCGTCGCCGACGGCGGCTCTGGTCGTCGCGCAGGTCGCGAGCGCGCTCCAGACCGCGCACGCGCGCGGTCTCGTCCATCGCGACGTCAAGCCCGGGAACATCCTGCTGACCGATCTCTCCGACGCGCCGCACGTCTATCTGACCGACTTCGGCATCGCGCGGCCCGAGGCGGCCACCGCCGGCCTGACGAGCGCCGGCGAGTGGGTCGGCACGCCCGACTTCGCAGCGCCCGAGCAGGTCGAGGGTCGCCAGCCCGGCTCGGCCGCCGACATCTATTCGCTGGGTTGCGTCCTGTTCGCGGCGCTGACGGGACGACCGCCGTTCGAGCGCGACGGGCAGCTTGCGAAGGCGTGGGCGCACGTCCACGACGACCCCCAGCCGCTGCGCGCGGTCCGCGACGACGTGCCGCCGGCGTTCGAGGAGGTCGTCCGGCGCGCGCTGGCCAAGCGCCCGGAGCACCGGTACGGCTCCGCGCGTGAGCTCGGGCTGGCGGCGGTCGCGGCTACGGACGGGGCGAGCCGCGCCCCGATCGCGGCGCGGCTGCGAGGGCAGCCCGAAGTGGGTGCGGGCGCAGGAGCGGATGCGGGCGCGGGGGCCGGAGCGAAGGGCGAGGGATTACGGTCGGCGCCGTCGGAGCTTCTTGCCGAGGGGACGGTGCCTCCGCAGGTCGAGCCGGGGCCCGCTCCCGGGCAGCCGGAGGGCGGCTCCTGCGATTTCGGCGAGACCCCGGGCACCTGGACGCAGGTCGACCGCGGCGGGGAAGACACGGTCTACTCCTGCCTGGCCGACGAGGTGCCGCCACCGCCCTCGATGGGCGAGCCCACGACGGTCCCGGACGTGACCAACGTCGGCCTCGACTTCGCCGACCAGATCCTGCGACGCGAGGGACTCGGCTACGAGACCGTCGGCGACGACCTCTTCGGCCTGATCGACTCTGAAGCGCTCACCGTCTGCCAGACCGACCCGGAGGCGGGCACGGCGGCGGAGGCGGGCGACGAGCTGACGCTCTTCATCGACTCGAGCTGTTGAGCGCTTTTCGCGCGCGGAGGGGTCGCGGGCGAGACGCCACTCAAGAGCGATCGCGACCTCGCGGCGCGGCCCTCAAGCGCTCCACCTCCGCAGCGCTGAGTCGCCGACTCGCTCCCGGCGGGAGCGGACGCCCGTGGTCGCCCGCGTGGTCGAGCCGAAGCGGCCCGAACGCCGTTCGCTCCAGCGCGGCGACACGGTGCCCCACGGCCTCGCACATCCGCCGCACCTGTCGCTTGCGGCCCTCCGCGATGACGATTTCGAGTTCGCCCGGCCCGAGCCGCCGCGCGCGGGCCGGGGCGCTGAGGCCGTCCTCGAGCTCGACCCCCTCGCGCAGCGCCCGCAGCGACGACTCGCTCACGCCCTCAGGCTCGACCCGGGCGCGGTAGACCTTCTCGACGCCGTGGCGCGGGTGGGTCAGCCGCTCGGCGAGCGCGCCGTCGTTTGTCAGGAGGATCAGGCCGGTGGTGTCCGCGTCGAGGCGTCCGACCGGGTAGAGGCGGCGCGGCGACTCGACGAGGTCGGTGACGGTCGAACGCCCGTGCGTGTCCCGCGCGGTGGAGACGATGCCCGCGGGCTTGTTGAGCGCCCACACCTCGCGTTCCTCGACCGTGACCGGGTCGCCGTCGACGGCGACCCGCTGCGCCTCGCCCACGGCCCGCGCCGGGTCGGTCACCACCTTCCCGTCCACCGTCACCCGCCCCTCGGCCACCAGCCGCTCCGCCGCCCGTCGCGAGGCGACGCCGCAGTGGGCCAGGTACTTGGCGAGCCTCACGAGCGCGACGCCGGTGCCATCCCGTCGATGATGGCGTGCCGGACGGCCGGCCGCCGCTGCGACACTGGACGGCGTGGACCTCGCCCTCCTCGACGCCGCGCTCGCGCGCCGCTCGGAGCCCCGCTTCCGCGCCCGCCAGGTGTGGGAGTGGACCTCCGGTGGCGCCGGCTCCTACGCGGAGATGACGAACCTGCCCGCGGCGCTTCGAGAGGAGATCGCCGCCGAGGTCCCCTTCTCCTCGCTCGAGCTCGAGCGCGAGGCGCGGGCGACCGACGGAACCGAGAAGGCGCTCCTTCGCACCGTCGACGGCCGGCCGATCGAGACGGTGCTGATGCTCTACCGCGATGGGCGGCGCTCGCTATGCCTCTCGAGCCAGTCGGGGTGCCCGCTGACCTGCACCTTCTGCGCGACCGGGCAGATGCGCTTCACCCGCAACCTGACCGCCTCGGAGATCCTCGACCAGGCGCTCCACTTCCGCCGGCGCGGCAGCGTCGACCACGCGGTCTTCATGGGGATGGGCGAGCCGCTCCTGAACCTCGACGAGGTGCTCGCGGCCTGCGAGCGGCTGCCGGACGTGGGGATCGCGACGAGCAACACGGCCATCTCGACGGTCGGCTGGATCCCGGGGATCGAGCGGCTCACCCACGAGGGTCCACGCGTCCGTCTCGCCCTGTCGCTCCACGCCGCCGACGAGGCGCTGCGCTCCGAGCTGATGCCGGTCAACGACCGCTACCCGCTCGCTGACGTGCTTGAGGCGTGTCGGGCGTGGTCCGCCGCGCGCCGGCTCACGGTCTTCGTCGAGTACCTGATGCTGGACGGTGTCAACGACCGCTACGAGCAGGCGATCGCGCTCGCCGAGGCGCTCGAGCCGCGCGAGCGGTTCAAGGTCAACCTGATCCCGTACAACCCGATCGACGCCGACTACTCGGGGTCGAGCCGCGCCGCGGTGGATGCGTTCCGCGCGGCGCTCGAAGAGCGCGGCGTGCGAACCACCGTCAGGCTCACGCGCGGGCGCGACATCGAGGCGGCCTGCGGGCAGCTCGCCGTCCGGGGCGCTTCCTAGCGCGACGAGGCGGCGCGTGGCAACGAGCGTAAGCGCACGCTGCCGGCAAGTCGCCGCGGGGCACGCGAGCGCAGGCCACGACGACGCGCCGTCGGCGCGTCGTCGGGCGCGAGCCGGGTCGCGCGCAGCTCGAGCATCGCGACCAGGTCAGCCGTGGAGTGAAACGGATCGGCGATCGCCCGGCCACCCGCGAGGGGCCTGGCGGCGCGCAGCACCCCGTCCTCCTCGGCCAGCAGGTACTCGTCACCGTCCGGGGGCGGCGCCCCGTCCAGCCGCGCGAGCGCCGCGACCGTTTCGCGGTCGCCGGCCGTCGAGCGCCTGATCGAAACCTGAACGAGGCGTGGATCGAGGCCCCTGGCGGGGAGCGCGGTCACGCCGCGCGCCTCCGCGACGTCCGCGAGGAGTCGGGTGCGGCGCCGCCCGCGTACGCGGGCACCGGCCGCGGTCGCCGGCCTAGGCGCGGCAGGGTCTGGCCCGCCGCGATCCAAGATCCGCCGACGATCAGGACGAGGCCCGCGATCGTCGCGAGCGAGACCGTCTCGCCGAGCAGCGTCACGCCGTAGAAGACGGCGAACACCGGCGCGATATAGGTGACGAGCGCCACCCGCGCCGGGCCAATCGTGACGATCAGCGTGTTGAAGATCGCGAACGCCACCCCGGTCCCGAGCAGGCCCAGCGCGAGCATCGCCCCGACAGTCTCGAGCGAGGGCGCCACGGTAGGCGCCCCGATCGCCGCCAACGGCGCGGTAAGCACGGCGCTCGCCGTCATCGTCGCGGCTGCCAGGCCGATCGGCGCGAGCGTGACGGCGCTCCGCTTGACGATGAACAAGCCGATCGCATAGCCCAGGCCCGCGAGCGCCACGGCCAGCCCACCGAGGAGCGCGTACGAGCTGCCGCCGAGGTCGAGGCCGATCAGCAGCGCGACGCCGAGGAAGCCGGCCAGAAGACCGAGCGCGCGCGGGCCGCTGGACCGCTCCTCGCGGTCCACCCAGATCGCGAGCACGGCGGTGAAGAGCGGCGTCGAGGAGACCAGGATCCCGGTGAGCGAGGAGGAGATCTCCTGCTCGCCGGCGCTGATCAGAAGGAACGGCGCCGAGACCTGGACCACGGCAAGCACGGCGATCACGCCGAGCGCGCCGGTTAGTCCGCCGAGCGCGTCGCGGCGCATCGCGAGCGGCACGAGCACCAGCGCGGCCAGCGCCGTGCGCCCGAACACGACCATCGCCGGCGAGAGGTCGTCGAGCGCGATCTTGATGAACATGTACGAGGCGCCCCACAGGGAACCGAGAACCAGGAGCCCGAGCAGTGAGCGGCGCGACATCTCAGCCCCTTGAACGGCGGTCGGGTCCACTTCGTGAGGTCTTCGAGCTTTGCGTGGTGACGCCGTCCATGCGTACGAGAATGGCATAGGCCTTCGATTAGTACAAATAACAGTTAGCGCCACGCTTGATAAGGTGCGCTTATGCTCGACGTGAGACGCCTACGGGTGCTTCGGGAGGTCGCCCGGGAGGGCTCTTTCTCCGGCGCGGCCGAACGCCTCTCTTTCACCCAGTCCGCCGTCAGCCAGCAGG
>JBPCPH010000154.1:0-7950 GCA_050999415.1 Thermoleophilaceae bacterium | reverse complement strand
GGCCGGGCGTGCGCGCGGGCGGCGACTCGCGAGGCCGCGCGGACGCGGGCGCGTCAGGGCGCCGAGGCGGAAGCGAGTGAGGAGGCTCGCCGTGCGGCGGAGCGGGCGGCTGCTCAGCGGGCGACTGCTGAAGCCAGCGCCACGGCGGAAGCGGCGGCTCGGGAGGCCGCGCAGGCCGAGGTGGAGCGGGAGGCAGGCGAGCTCGAGGCGAAGCTCAGGTCACGCGCGAACGAGGGCGCGGCGGACCAAGCGCAGCAGGCCGCCGAGCGGCGGGCCGCGGCAGGCTAGCTCGCTGACGCCGTCCGGACGGGGGACCCCGCCAAGCTTCCTGCTCTACACCCCTGTGCGGGGTGCAAGCCAGGACGCTCCGGACGCTGAGGCTGGAGCTACTTCAGTTCTACCGTGCCGCCGGCCTCCTCGATGTCGGCCTTGAGCTTGTCGGCCTCCTCGCGCTCGATGCCCTCCTTGACGGGCTTCGGCGCCTCGTCCACGAGCGCCTTCGCTTCCTTGAGCCCGAGCCCGGTGGCCGCGCGGACGACCTTGATCACCTGAATCTTCTTCTCGCCGGAGCCGGTCAGGACAACGTCGACCGTGGTCGACTCCTCCTCGGCCTCCGCCTCGCCCGCGCCGGGTGCGCCGGCGGCGGGCGCCGCGGCGGCGACCGCCGTGGCCGACACCCCGAACTCCTCCTCGAGCGCCTTGATGCGCTCCGAGAGCTCGAGCACCGAGATGCCCTTGAGCTCGTCGATCCACTCCTGTGTGCTGGTTGCCATCTAACTCTCCTTCGCTTCTGCCTCTTCCGAGGCCTCGGTTGAAGTCTCTTCCGCGGCGTCGCCGTCGGGCGGCGCCTCGCCGGACCCGGCTTCCTCGGCCGGTGCCGCCTCTGCGGTCGCTGCTTCCTCGGCCGGTACCACCTCCTCCACCGGAGCGGCCTGGCCACCGATCAACCCCTGCTCCTGGATCTGGCCGAGCTGGAGGGCAAGGCCCTGGACCATCGACGCCAGCCCGCGGACCAACCCTGTCAGCGGGGCGGCGAGCACGCCCACGAACTGACCCTGGAGCGCGTCGCGCCCGGGCAGCCGTGCGATCGACTCGATCTGATCGACGGTGATGGGCTCCCCGCCCATGGTCCCGCCCTTGAACGCGAGCAGCTGGTGCTCGCGTCGGAAGGTGGAGACCGCCTTCGCCGCCAGGGCCACGTCACCCTTCACGAACGCGAACGCGGTAGGTCCCTCCAGGACCTCCTTGAGCGATTCGGCGCCTGCCTTGTCGGCGGCGCGTGAGGTGAGGCGGTTCTTGACCACGCGGAAGCTCGCGTCGGACTCGCCGAGGCGAGTTCGCAGCTCGACCGCCTGCGTCACCGACAGCCCGCGGTAGTCGATCGCGAGCACGGCGTCGGCGTCGGCGATCTGCGCCGCCACCTGATCTACCACGGTCGCCTTCTGTTCCTTGTTCATTCGCTGTCTCGGTTCGGTCGGTTCTCGCCAAAGAAAGAGCCCGCGCAAGCGGGCTCGGGGTCGCGGAGCTCGATGGTCCGCCGCCGGCCGCCTGCCAGGGACTCACGCCGCCGCTTCAGCGGTGGCTGCCGAGGGTCTCGGGCGTTCTCTGACTGGGGGCGAGAGACTAGCGGCCTCGCCTCGTCGGGCGGCGCCGACCTAAGCGACCGCCTCGGCGGCCTCTTCCTCTTCCTTGATCTCCTCGATGATGTCGCGCGTGCGCCCGGGGTCCACTCGCACGCCTGGGCCCATGGTCGTGGCGAGCGTGATCGTCCGCAGGTAGCGGCCCTTGGCGGCCGCGGGCTTTGCCCGGATTAGCTCGTCCACCAGCGCGGCGTAGTTCTCGAGCAGCCCGCGCGCCTCGAAGTCGGTGCGCCCGATCGTCACGTGGACGATCGCGGAGCGGTCGGTGCGGTACTCGACCTTGCCCGCCTTCGACTCCTGCACGGCCCGCCCGACATCCTCGGTGACGGTCCCGACCTTCGGATTCGGCATCTTCCCCTGCGGGCCGAGGATGCGCCCGAGTCGCCCCACCGTGGGCATCATGTCCGGTGTCGCAATCGCGACGTCGAAGTCGGTGAAGCCGTCCTGGACGCGCTGGGCGAGGTCGTCGTCGCCGACGTGGTCCGCGCCGGCGTCCTGGGCGTCACGCGCCTTGTCCCCCGTAGCGAAGACCGCGATCGTGATCTCCTTGCCGAGACCGTGGGGAAGCGCGATCGTCCCGCGCAGCTGCTCGTCGGCATGGCGCACATTGAGCCCGGTGCGCACGTGGCACTCGACGGTCTCCTTGAAGTTGCCCGACTGCATGTCCTTGATGAGGTGGATCGCCTCGGCGGGCGCGTAGGAACGCTCGCGGTCGACACGCTCGTAGAGGTCGCGATAGCGCTTGCCGTGGGCCATCAGCGCCCCACCTCCACGCCCATCGAGCGCGCCGTGCCCTCGATGATCTTGGTGGCCTGATCGAGGTCGTCGGCGTTCAGGTCGGGCATTTTGGCCTCGGCAATCTGGCGCGCCTGGTCGCGAGAGATCGAGCCAACCTTCTCGCGGTGCGGCTCGCCCGAGCCCTTGTCGACGCCCGCGGCCTGCTTGATCAGCACCGCTGCCGGCGGGGTCTTCGTGATGAAGGTGAACGAGCGGTCCTCGAAGACCGTGATCACGACCGGGGTGATCGTGCCGCCGGCGTCCTGGGTCTGGGCGTTGAAGGCCTTGCAGAACTCCATGATGTTGACGCCGTGCTGGCCGAGCGCGGGGCCCACCGGCGGCGCCGGGTTGGCCTGGCCGCCAGGGACCTGGAGCTTGATCATCGTGAGGACTTTCTTGGCCATAACAGAAAGAGGAAGAGTCAGACTAGCTGGAGCGAAAACCGAGCAATCCTAGGACGCAGGGTCGAAGGCTTGGTGGGCCAAGCCGAGACCCGAGGACAAACGGAGTGCGAAGGTTTGCAGCCCAGCTAGACCTTCTTCACTTGGTCGAAGCCGACCTCGACCGGCGTCTCGCGGCCGAAGATCGACACGAGCACCTTGAGCTTGGCGGCGTCCTCGTTGATCTCCGAGATCTCGCCCGAGAAGTCGGAGAGGGGGCCGGACACCACCTTGACGGACTCCCCAATCGAGAACTGGGCGCGGGGTCGCACGCGGGCACCCTGCTCCACGTCGCGGTTCAGCATGCGATCGACCTCGGTCTGGGGTAGCGCGACCGGCTTGTTCTGCGGCCCCACGAATCCGGTGACCCCGGGGGTGCCCTTGACGAGCGTCCACGCGTCGTCGTTCATGTCGACGTTCACGAGCACGTAGCCCGGCATCGTCCGCCGCTCGGTCTGTACCTTCTGCCCGTCCTTGATCTCCGAGATCTGCTCGGTCGGAATCACGATCTGGCGCACGCGACGTTGCTGGCCGAGCGACTCGATGCGATGCTCGAGATTGTGCTTGACCTTGTTTTCGTGACCTGAGTAGGTGTTGACGGCGTACCAGCGAAACACTGCTTGAGACTTCTCCTCGTGGTTGTTGCGCCGCTCAGAGGAGCGCCTGGATCAGCCTCGAGAAGATCGCGTCGAGAGCGCCTAGGTAGGCGCCCGCGATCACGACGAAGCCGAGCACGACCCCGGTGAGCGTGGTGAGGGTCTTCCGGTCCGGCCACTGAACCCGCCTGAGCTCGGCCCGGACCGCGACCAAGAACGCCACAACTCTACCGCGCTCCTTCTCCTCGCCACGGTCACGTCCGCCCGCGCCGGCGGTCGGACGCTCGTCCCCTTCGAGCTCCGGCGCCGGCGGCGGCGCATCGACGACGGTGTCCGAGCGACCGGCCGTCTCGGGCGGCGCCCCGGCGGCGATCTGAGCTTCTGCGATCGGGTCGGGCTCGCGCTCCTCTGGAATTGCGCCGTCATCCGCGGCGTCGGGCCGGAGCTCCCGTGCCGGGACTCCGTTCGGAGTGCGAGCGGCGTTCGCGTCGGCTTCACCGTCGACGCGTCCCCCCGCCGCGCGGTCACGCAGACGGGCCTCGCGTCGCTCCGCCTGTCGCCGCTTCGCCTCTTGACGGTCGCGCGCCACGATCTAGCCCCTCCGCGGCGCCACGACCCGCCCGGCTGGCGACTCGGCGACCCTCACCGCGTCTCCTTGTGCGGCGTGTGCCTCCTGCACCAGCGGCAGTACTTGCGAAACTCGATCCGGCTGGGATCGTTGCGCTTGGACTTCTCGGTCTGGTAGTTCCGTCGCTTGCAGTCCTCGCAAGCGAGCGTGACGGCGATTCGTACGTCTCCGCGAGCCATGGCTCCTCGAGCTTGTGAGCGCCGCGCGGGTTGGACAACCCCGGCACGCGCACCGGCGCGCGCCCGCGGCGCGAGGTGGCGATCGAGTGTAGCGCCAGGCGAGCACGCCGGCGCGTCACAATGGTGGCCATGGACTCGCTCGTGCGCCGCGCGTTCGACCGGCTCGGGGCCCGCTACCTGACCGCCGTGCTCGCGGTCCAGGTGGTGGTCGTCATGGGCGTCGTCCTGGGCGGCGTGGGCGTACTGACGCTCTACGAGCCGATGAGCGCCGGCGAGTTCCTCCGCATCCTCGCGGTGGCCGAGGGCTTCGTGCTGGTCGAGAGCGCGTTCGCCCTGTGGCTCGCGTCGTCGCTGCTGCGGCCGGTCAGGGAGTGGCTCGCGGGCGACCGGGGGCACGACGCGACGGTTCGCGCCTGGCGCGCTCTCGCCGAGCTGCCGATCGCGTTCCTCCGCCGGTGGAAGCTCGTCCCGCCGCTCGTGACGATTCCGCCTGTGGCCATCTACGCGACGGTCGAGCTCGGCCTCCCGGCCTATTCCGTGCTGGTGATCCTCGCCGGCGCATTCGTCGTCCTCTCCTACGGCGCGATCCTGCGGTTCTTCACCACCGAGCTTGCGATGCGGCCGGTGCTCGAGGAGGTGGGCCGCACGCTGCCGGAGGACTTCACCATCGGCCGCGGCGGTGTCCCGCTGCGCGTGAAGCTGCTCACCACTCTGCCGATCATCAACGTGATCACCGGCGTGTTGGTGGCCGGGCTGTCCGCCGACGGCCGGGCCGGCGTCACCAGCCTCGGCGTTGACGTGCTGGTGGCGGTGGCGGTGGCCGCGACGATCTCGCTCGAGCTCACGCTGCTCCTCTCGCGGGCGATCCTCGGCCCGGTCGACGACCTCCGCGACGCCACCGAGCGGATCCGCGGCGGCGACCTCTCGGCGCGGGTCCCGGTCCTGGCCGCGGACGAGACCGGGCGCCTCGCGCAGTCGTTCAACCGCATGGCGGCCGGGCTCGAGGAGCGCGAGCGCCTGCGCGAGGCGCTCGGGACGTTCGTGGACCCCGACGTGGCGGACCGGCTGATGCGCGACGGGACCCTGCTCGGCGAGGAGGTGGAGGTGTCGATCCTCTTCCTCGACATCCGCGACTTCACGGCGTACGCCGAACGGTCGAGCGCGCGCGAGGTCGTGACCCGGCTGAACGACTTCTACGAGCGCGTCGTGCCGGTCCTTCGGAAGCACGGCGGGCACGCGAACCGGTTCATCGGCGACGGCCTCTTGGGCGTGTTCGGAGCGCCCGAGCGGTTGGCGGCGCACGCCGACCACGCGGTGGCGGCGGCCCTCGAGATCGCCGCGATCGTTCGCGAGCGCTACGGCGACGACCTGCGGATCGGGATCGGCGTGAACTCGGGACCGGTACTCGCCGGGACGGTCGGCGGAGGCGGACGGCTCGACTTCACGGTGATCGGCGACCCCGTGAACACGGCCGCACGCGTCGAGGAGGCCACGCGCCAGACCGACGATGAGATCCTGATCACGCAGGCGACGCGCACGCTCCTCTCCCATGAGGAGTGCGAGTTCGAGGAGCGGCCGTCCGCGACGCTCAAGGGAAAGACTGAGAAGGTGCGCCTGTACGCGCCGGTTGCGGACGCCCGGGCGAGCACCGCGCCCGGGCCGCGCGAGCGCGAGCTGGCCTCGGGCTGAGCCCCGCGTTCCACGCGGGGGCCGGCCCGGGCGGGTTCAGACGGGGAGGACCGGTATGTCGTAGGCGATCGCCGCCGCGATGAACGCGGCCAGCGCCACGACGACGACCACCGCGATCGCCACCTTCGCGCGCGTGCTGAGGTCCGAGGCTTGGTCGCCGACCCGGTCGGCGTAGGCGAGCGCGCGGTGAAGGAGGCGCTCGGCCCAGTCGAACTCGAGCGCGAGGATCGCCAGGCCGATCGGAATGACGAACGCGCCGGGACCCGGCACCGGCCCGGTCATCACGATCCCGGCCGCGGTGACGATGAACCCGAACGTCACGGTCGCCGCGCGTTGGGGCTTGCTGCGCTGCTGGTGGTGCTCGCGCCGCTCGTGGAGGCCCTCGGCCATCTTCGCCGCCCTGCCGCCCTTGGGTGCGGCGGTTTCGGCGCTTCGGCCGTCCGGGACGTCGGAGTCGGTGGCGGAGGCGCCTCCGCCCTCGGGCCTCGAAACGCCTGGCTTGGCGGGCTCGGACGACACGGGAGAGCCCAGTGTCGGATTCGAACCGACGACCCCCTCCTTACCATGGAGGTGCTCTGGCCTGCTGAGCTAACTGGGCGTGGCCGACAGGGTAGCCCGGACGGCTTGGCGGCGCGGCCGCCGGGGGCGCCCCGCCGCAGCCGCCTCACGCGGGCGGGATAAGGTGCGCCGGGTGGAGGCTGGGGAGGTGATCGCCGCCGGGATCGCGCGCCAGGCGGAGCTCCTCCGCGCGGGCGAGCTGTCCTCGCGGGAGCTCGTCAATGCCTGTCTCGAGCGAATCGAGACCGTCAACCCGCAGTTGCGCGCGTTCCGCTCGGTCTACTCCGAGCGGGCGATGACGGCGGCGCGCGACGCCGAGCGCGAGCTCGGCAACGGTGTCGACCCGGCGCGGCGACCGCTGCTCGGCGTGCCGGTGGCGATCAAGGACGACACCGACGTGGCCGGCGACGTCACCACGATCGGGACCGCCGCCCACGGCGACGCGGCCGCCACCGACGCGGAGGTCGTGCGGCGACTTCGGGCCGCCGGGGCGATCCCGATCGGCAAGACACGCGTGCCCGAGCTCGTGATGTGGCCGTTCACCGAGACGGCGATCTCGGGCGTGACCCACAACCCGTGGAGCCCGGACCACACGCCGGGAGGCTCGAGCGGTGGGTCGGCGGCAGCGGTCGCCGGCGGGCTCGTGGGCGGGGCGCTCGGCTCCGACGGCGCCGGCTCGATCCGCATCCCCTCCTCGTGCTGCGGCGTGTTCGGCCTCAAGCCGCAGCGCCACCGCGTCTCGATTGCGCCCCATCACGACCGCAGCGGCGGCTGGCACGGGCTCTCCGTCTACGGGCCGATCGTCCCGACGGTCCGCGACGCCGCGCTCTTCCTCGACGCGACCGCCGCCGTCAAGCCGCAGCGGCCGTTCGCCGAGGCCGCGGCGAGTCCGCCCGGGAAGCTGCGCATCGCCCTCTCGTTCAAGCCGCCGCCGGGCCTGACCGCCGTCTTCGCGCGCGTCGACCCGGAGGTGAGGCGTGCCACCGACGAGACGGCCGACCTGCTCCGCTCGCTCGGGCACGAGGTGGTCGAGCGCGACCCCGACTACGGGATGGTCTCGAACAACGTGATCGCGCGGTACCTGCGCGGGATCCACGACCAGGCGGCCGGGCTGCCGCGCCCCGACCGGCTCGAGCGGAGGACCCGCACGATGGTGCGCCTCGGCGGGCTGGTGGTCGGGCCGATGCTCAGGCGCGAGCGCGCGCGGGAAACCGAGCACGCCGAGCGCATCGGCGCGCTGTTCTCAGAGCACGACGTGCTGCTCACCCCGGTCCTCACCGGGCTGCCACTCGAGATCGGTCGCTTCGAGGGACGCGGCGCGCTCCGGACGCTCGTGGGCTCGGCCGCGTTCGACGCCTTCCCTCCGCCGTGGAACGCCACCGGGCATCCGGCGGCGAGCGTTCCCGCGGGCGTAAGCGCGAGCGGCCTCCCGATCGGGGTCCA
>JBPCPH010000027.1:0-5216 GCA_050999415.1 Thermoleophilaceae bacterium | reverse complement strand
GACACCCGCCAGGCGGGCGACATGCTCGCGCGGCACGGGCTTCGCTGCCCGCGTTTCGAGGAGTACGTGGGCCCGATGGTCCGCTTCTTTCGTGAGCACGAGAGCGACCCGGCGTACGTGCCGGCGTACGCCTGAGTTCGCGCTTCGGCTAGCGTCTAGAGCGCCCGTGCCGGCCCGGCGTGCGGATCGTGACCGTCTGGGTCACGCCGTCGCGGTAGCCGAAGCGGAAGGCGCTGACCCACCGTTCGCTGCCGGGGCAGCTGTGCGGCGTGCGCACGTAGGCGCGCCGCTCGCCGTCGATCCTTCGCGAGAGCTTCTGCATCCGCAGCTTGACGCGGTCGATCGCCAAGAAGCCGTCCGGCGGGCCGCCCGGCACCGGCGGCACAGTGGTCGTGGTCTTCCGTCCCTCGGCGTCCGCGCGCACGACGAGGCGCATGGGAGCCGGCGTGTTCGTCGAGCGCGTGAGGAAGATGAGCTCGCGGCGGTTGTTGATGAGGGTCACGCGGTTGCGGATCATGCGGCTCGGCCCGGGAACCCCGTTGTCGGTGGAGAGCCGTCCTCCCCCGACGATGCTGCGGTCGGGGCACGCGCCGGCCCCCTGCGCCATTAGCTGCGCGTCCGACGCGCCGCAGCGGGCGGGCACGCGAGTGTTGGTCCGCGATCCGCGGGCGAGCTCGGTCACGACCCGGCGCACCGCGAAAGGCTTGGCGTCGGGGTCGTTCGGGTTGCGGTAATCGATCGCGATGCGGACGCCGGTCGCGGCGTTCGGACGCTCGACGGTGAACTTGAGGCTCGCGCTCTGGCGCGACGCCGTGCCCTGCCCCAGCGCGGTGGCCGCGAACGCAACGGCAGACACCAGCGCGATCGCTCCTACGAGATACCTGCGCACTCTCCTCGACTCCCGATTCGTGAACCGGCCGCTACCCACTGCCCAGCGTAGCGACCGCCTGCCCGCGAGGCGCTAGCGCCGCCGACGCGCCCCGCGGAGCATCTTGCTGCCGACTCGGGCGAGCGGGAGTGCGCCCGTGCGCAGCGCCCCGAGCTTGTCCTCGTCGCGTCCGTAGAGAAGCTGAGCCGATGAGCGCATCGCCTTGCGCAGCGAGTCGTCGTAGGGGTGCCACCAGAACTGCGGCAGGCGCGACGGCTCCCATGCCACGTGCTTGACGTTCACGCACTCGTAGAAGCCGAACTTGGAATGGGAGCGGCCGAGTCCGGAGTCCTTGACGCCGCCCCACGAGCACTGGCAGGCCCCGTGCGAGTAGGAGTGGTCGTTGATCCACACGCTGCCCGCCTCGATCCGGCGGGCGATCCGCTCGCCCTTGGCGCGGTCGAGCGTCCAGATCGAAGCGCTGAGCCCGAAGTCGGAATCGTTCGCCAGGCGGATCGCCTCGTCCTCGGACTCGACCGTTATCACCGGCAGCACCGGTCCGAAGATCTCCTCGCGCATGATCCGCATCTCGTGGGTAACGCCGGTGAGCACGGCCGGCGCGAAGAACGGGCCCTCGAGGCCGGGCACCTCGGTGGGACCACCGCACCGCAGCTCGGCCCCGCTTTGCACGGCGTCGTCCACGAGCTCGCGGACGAGGTCGAACTGCTCGCGCGAGACCATCGGCCCGATCTCGGTTTCGCCCGCGAGCGGGTCGCCCACGCGGAGGCGGCGGGCGCTCGCCACGATTCCCTCCACGAAGCGGTCCGCCACCTCGCTCACCACGTACACGCGCTCGATCCCGGAGCACGTCTGGCCGGCGTTGGCGAAGCCGCCCCACGCGCAGCCGGCGATCGCCGTGTCGAGGTTGGCGTCCGCGAGCAGGAGCGCCGGGTCCTTTCCGCCGAGCTCGAGCACGGAGCCCTTCATGCGCTCGGCGCAGGCGACGCCTACGCCGCGGCCGACGTCTACGGAGCCGGTGAAGAAGATCTTGGCGGCGCTCGACTCGACGAGCGCCCGGCCGACGCCGCCGCCGTGCACCGCGCGGACGAGTCCCTGCGGGAGCCCGGCGCGCTCGAACGCCCACTGGATCCGCTGCCCGATGAGCGGCGTGAGCGACGCCGGCTTCACGACCACGCCGTTGCCGCACATGAGCGCGATCGCCACCTCGCCGAACGGAATCGACCACGGGTAGTTCCACGGGGCGATCACGCCGACCACGCCGAGCGGGTCGTACGCGAAGTGTGACTTCTTCTGCTTGAAGAAGATCTGCGGGTAGGAGATCTTCTCGTCGGCGAGGATCTCCGGCCCGGCGCCCGCGATCCAGTGCAGCGCGTCGATCGTCGGGAGCAGCTCCATCGTGTAGCACTCGCTGATCGGCTTGCCCTGCTCGCGCGCCATCAGCGTCGCAAGCTCGTCGAGGTTGTCGATCACGACCTGGGCCGTGCGCCGCATGTAGCGGGCGCGATCTGAGAGCGGCAGGGCAGCCCAGAACGGCTGGACGTCCGCCACCTCGTCGACGACCGCCTGCACCTGCTCGGGGCGTAGCGTGGGCACCGAGCCGACCCGCTCGCCGGTCGCCGGGCTGAACGACTCGAGCCCGCCTTCGGTGCCGGCCGGGGGCGCTGTCTCGGTGGCTGTGGCTGCCTGCATTCGCGTTCCTTTCGGCTGCTCGAGGACCGGGCCGGGCGACCCGAAGTCAGTCTATGGCGAGGCGCCGGAGCGTCGCGGGGGCGTCAGGCCGCCGCCGGGCGCCGCAGCGCCGGCAGCTTCGTGTAGGCGGTCGAGACGCCGCCTTCGGCGGTTTGCACGGTCGGCCCCAGCCGCTGCATGAGCCGCAGCATGGCGACGTTGCGATCGAGCATCTCGGCCTTGAGGTGAGTGGCGCCGCGCTGCACGGCCAGCCACGCGATCGCCTCCGACAGCGCCCGGCCCACTCCCTCGCCCTGGTGCGCCTCGTCCACCAGCAGGCCGATCTCGGCGAGCCCGGTGGCGAGCAGTGCCACGTCGGCGAGCCCGACGACCTCCTCGGCGCCGCCGATCAGCGCGGTGGCCGCGACGATCAGCGTCGTGCGCGGGTCGTAGTAGGTGAAGTGGCGGACGGTGCCGTCGGAGATGCGTGGCATCGCGGTGAAGAAGCGGCGCGAGAGCGTCTCCGCCGACTGCCGCTCGAGGAGGGCGCGCACCTGCACCGCGTCGGTCGGCCGCGCGAGTCGCAGGCGAACCGTGAGCCCGGACGGGAGCTCGTGTGCGTTCGCGAGCATCGCACCGGGGTCGACGAACCCGTGCGACTGACGCGGCGGCTCCGCGGAACGCTGGCGGCGTCGGGTGCGTTGGGCGGCGCGCGTAGAGGCCATCGGATCCAGGGTGGCAGACGACCCCCGATTGAGGCCAATGCCGCTTGGCGTCCTGCAGCGCCGCTTGCGCCTGTGAGCGGCGCGGGCGCAGCGGGAGTGAGCGATGTCACAGTCGCGACCGGGGCGGCCGCGGCCGCCCCGGCTCTCAGGCGTTCTCCCCGCGAGCTCGACGACCCGTGCGGATCAGCTCGAGTCGCCGGCGCAGCTCGGCCTCGGCGCCATTCTCGGAGAGCTCGAGGAAGCGCTCCCCGACCGCCTCGGACGGCATCAGCTCCTGCCCCGAGAGCGCGTCCGCACGATCGTGGGGGTAGTCGTAGCCCTGGCCGCGGCCGAGCGCCCCGGCCCCCGGATACGCGGCGCTCTGCAGATGCGGCGGCGGGTCGGGGGCGCCGTGCTCGCGCACCCACGCGCGCGCGGCGCCGAGCGCCTTGTACGAGGCGTTCGACTTCGGCGCCAGCGCGAGGTGGACCGCCGCCTGGGCGAGGTTGTGGGCGCACTCCGGCAGGCCGACGTGCTCGACCGCGTGCGCCGCGGCCACCGCCACGAGCAGCGCCGTCGGGTCGGCGTTGCCGACGTCCTCGCTCGCGAGGATCACCATTCGCCGCGCGATGAAGCGCGGGTCCTCGCCGCCCTCGAGCATCACGGCCAGATAGAGGAGCGACGCGTCGGGGTCGGAGCCGCGCGTCGCCTTGATCCAGGCGGAGATCGTGTCGTAGTGGCGGTCGCCCTCGCGGTCGTAGCGGATGGCCCGCCGCTGGAGCGCGTCCTCGGCCCGCTCGAGCGTGACGGGGTCGCCATCCGCGCCGGCGCACGCGAGCTCGAGTGCCTGGAGCGCAGTCCGCGCGTCCCCGCCCGAGCGCGCTGCCAGGAACTCGAGCGCGTCGTCGGCGACCTGCGGCGGATCGGGGATGCCGCGCTCGTCGCTCAGCGCCCGCCTCAGGAGGGCCTCGACGAGACCCGGCTCGAGCGGCCTCAGCTCGTAGACCTGGCAGCGCGAAAGCAGCGCCGAGTTAACCTCGAAGTACGGGTTCTCGGTGGTGGCGCCGACGAGCACCACCAGCCCCTCCTCGACGGCCGGCAGGAGCGCGTCCTGCTGCGCCTTGTTGAAGCGATGGATCTCGTCGAGGAAGAAGATCGTTGCCTCGCCGCCGGTCTGCCGCCGGTGCTCGGCGCGCGCGATCACCTCGCGGACCTCCTGGCGCCCGGCGCTGACCGCGGAGGCTTCCTCGAAGGCGGCGCTGGCGCCCGCCGCGAGCAGCCGGGCGAGCGTCGTCTTGCCGGTGCCCGGCGGCCCGTAGAGGATCATCGAGTGCGGTCGACCGTCCTCGATCGCGCTCCGCAGCGTGGACCCCGGAGCGAGCAGGTGCTCCTGCCCCACGACCTCGTCGAGGCTCGCCGGTCGCATCCGCACCGACGCCGGCTGCTCGGCGGGCGGTACCGCGGTCCGGTGACCGGGCCGCCGAGGGTCGGGCGTGGCGTCGCTCTCGAACAGGCGCTCCAAGGGCCTCGATTGTCGCGCAGGACGGCGCACGGCACGCGAGGGGGATCTCGGGCCGGGACAGCGCGGCCGCCGTGGCTCGACGGACGCTGCCTCGCAACGCGTGTCTGCCTAACGGTGCAGACGCGCCGCTCGCGCTGGCCGACTCGCGACGTGGGCACCGTCGGTGCCCATATGGAGCCGTCTGGGTGACCACGTCGAGCGCGGCGCCGGTCGGCGTCACGTGCGTTACACGCCGCAGACGGCCGACGCGCCGGCCGCCCGCGCGAGGCCGTTCCTATACTCGGCCGCGGTGCCGGAGCCGCAGGAACTCGAGCGCAGGACGACCGAGCTTCTGCGCGAGTTGATCCGCTTTAACACCGTCAACCCGCCCGGCAACGAGGCGCCCGTCCAGGAGTACCTGCGCGAGTTGCTCGAGCGAGCCGGCTTCGAGTGC
>JBPCPH010000164.1:0-2737 GCA_050999415.1 Thermoleophilaceae bacterium | reverse complement strand
CTCCATCCCGGCGAGGGGCGGCAGCTCGATCTGGAGGTGGGCCTCGACTCGCTCGAGTTCGGCGCGCAGCGCTACGAGCCGCGGCCGGCGAGCGTGCCGGTCATGCTCGACGTCGCGCGGACGATGGCCGGGTTCTCACTCCGCCTGCGCTTTGAGGCGGCGCTCGCGGGCCCCTGCGCCCGCTGCCTCGAAGAGGCGGCCAAGGGAGTGCGGGTCGATGCGCGGGAGGTCGATCAGCCGAGCGGCGGCGAGGAGCTGCGATCGCCCTACGTGCACGACGGCGCCCTGGACCTGCGCGCGTGGGGAAGGGACGCACTGGCGCTGGCGCTGCCCGAGCAGATTCTCTGCACCGAGGAGTGCCGGGGCCTGTGCGCGATCTGCGGCGAGAACCTCAACGAGGCAAGCGACGAGCACGAGCACGAGCGACCACCCGACCCCCGTTTCGAGAAGCTGAGCGAGCTGAAGCTCGAGTAGCGCCTACGCGGGGGCCCGGTTGGCCACCTCGATCAGGTTGCCGTCCGGGTCCCGAATCCAGACCGACTCGAGCGGTCCGCGCGCTCCGTCGGCGGGCGCCGGGCCCTCCGCGATCTCCACCTCGAGCGCCCGCAGCCGGGCGACCACCGCGTCGAGCGGGGCCGACGTCAGAAAGCAGAGATCCGCGGTCCCGCTGCCGGCATGCCGCGCGTTCGGCAGGTGCTCGTCGCCGACCTCATGCAGGTTGATCTTCTGGTCTCCGAACCGAAGCGCCCTGCGGTCGCCCGCGAAGACGGTTGCCTCCATGCCCAGTACGAGCTCGTAGAAGTCGATCGTCACCGACAGGTCGCGGACCGTGAGCACGACGTGGTCGATCGCCTCGACGCGGATGTCCATCGAGCGAGGGTACGCCGCGCCGCGCCCCGGCGCCTGCCGCTACCCGAACGTGAACGCGTAGCCCGAGACGCCGCGCCCGATCTCGAGCGTGAGCCGGTGGCGTCCGGCGCCCGGGAGCTCCACGAGCTCGTAGAGCCGCTGGCGATCCACCTCGACGCGGGCGCCGCCGCCAACGTCCGCCCCGGAGGCCCGCGTGGGTGACGGATCGCCGTCGAGGAGGAAGAGGACGTTGCCGCCGGCATCGTCCGAAGGCGGGCTCAGCACGAGGAACACCCGGCGCGACTGAAAGCTGGCGTCGATCGAAGCGCCGCGCACCGCGGTCGCGGACTCGCGATCGACGTCCCACACGCCCTCGAGCGCGAAGTGGTTGAACGGGGGGCCGCCGACGACGCCGGGGTAGTCGCGCCTGCCCGGCGTGAGCGTGCCGCCGGGGAGGAAAGGCTGCGCGCGCTCGAAGCCGAGGTAGGTCTCGGGCGTTCGGACGCCCTGCGAAGCACGCTCGGCGCGGACCTCGGTCGTCTCCCCGAGGTCCGACCGCCCCGACTCCTCCAGCAGGGTGCGGATCGCCGCCTCCGTCTCGTCGTACGCGCCCTCGCCGAAGTGGGTGTAACGAACGTTGCCCTGTGCGTCGACGAGGTACTTCGCCGGCCAGTACTGGTTGCCCCACGCGTTCCAGGTCGCATAGTCGTTGTCCTGGGCGACGGGGTACTCGAGCCCGTTCTGCTCGACTGCCTCCCTGACGTTGTCCTCCTCGCGCTCGAACTGGAACTCCGGCGTGTGGACGCCGACGATCACGAGCCCCTCGTCGCGGTAGCGCTCGTACCAGGCGCGCAGCTCGGGGAAGGTCCGGAGGCAGTTGATGCAGGTGTAGGTCCAGAAGTCGATCAGCACGACCTTGCCGCGCAGCTCGCGCATGGTCAGCGGCTCGCCGTTCGCCGTGTTGAACCACTGCTGCGTGCCGCGAAACTCGGGCGCGGTGCCGAGCACCGGCAGTTCGGGAGCCGCGGCGTCGCCTGCCGCCGCCTCGGCGGAGCCGGAGTCAAAGCGCGGCTCGCCGCGCAACCCGGCCAGCTCGCTCTCCGCCGCGTCCGACTGCTCGAGCGCACGCGTCGGGTTGGTAAGGGGGGCGGGGAAGTCGTTGGCCAGCGCGGTCTGGAAGCGGACGTCGAGGTCGGTCGCGACCGCGATGCCCGTGATGATCATGATCGCCCCGAGCGCGCGCTGCAGGGCGGGGCCGCGCCCCGCCTGGCGGAAGCGGTCCATCAGGCGCCGGCCGCCCAGCGCGAGCAGCAGGAGCACGGCGGCGGAGCCGAGGCCGTAGGCGATCGCCAGGGCCACGAGCTCCGCGGTCGTCCCCTGCGAGGCGCTGACCGAGACGACGGCGGCCAGGATCGGGCCGGCGCAGGGCGCGTAGACGAAGCCGAGCGCCCCGCCGACCCCGAGCCCCGACCAGAAGCCGCTGCCGCCCGAGCGCGGGCCGAGGGCGGTCAGACGGGCGAGCGGGCGCTCGAGCCGTTCGCCGAGCCGCGGCAGCAACAGGGCGAGGCCGAAGGCGAGCAGGACGAAAACCGCCAGCGTGCGCACGAAGCCGCCCGCGAGGCCGACGCCCTGGATCACGGACGCAAGCGCGACGATCGCGATCACGTGTGTCACCGTCAGCCCTGCCACGACCCCGAGCGGCCGACGCCGGCCGCCGCTGCCGCTGGCCGACAGGAGCGCCGGCAGAACGGGGAGCACGCACGGGGTGACCGCCGTGCCGGCGCCGGCGAGGAACGAGAAGGCGAGCAGGAGGATCATCGGATGGGCAGTCGCGCCCACCCACAGCGTCGCGCGCGCAGATGAACGAACCGTGACCTTCTTCGCGCGC
>JBPCPH010000125.1:0-2980 GCA_050999415.1 Thermoleophilaceae bacterium | reverse complement strand
GACCTCGCCGTGGCCGGCGACGCGGAGGCGGCCGCCCGGCGGGTCGCGGACGGGATCGGAGGCCCGGTCTTCCAGCTCTCCGAGGAGTTCGGCGCCTGGCGCGCGCTCGACGCTCGGCGGCGGTTCGTCTGCGACGTGTCGCCGGTCCAGGGCGCAGCGATCGAAGCGGACCTAGCACGACGCGACTTCACCGTCAACGCGATGGCGGTCGCGCTCGCGGACGGCGAGCTGCTCGACCTCCACGACGGGGCGACCGACGCCGCGCGCGGCGTCCTCAGGGTCCTCGGCCCCGACACGTACGCTGCCGATGCGCTGCGTCCGCTCCGGCTCGCCCGGCTCGCGACCGAGCTCCCGCTCGCCCCCGACGCCGAGACCGAGCGCCTCACCCGCGCCGCGGCCCCCGGCGTGACGCGCGCCTCCCCGGAGCGGGTATTCGCCGAGCTGCGGCGGATCGTCACCGCCGACGGGGTCATGGCCGGCCTCCTGCCCTGCGACCGGCTCGGCCTGACCGCCGCCGTCCTCCCTGAGGTCGACGCGCTGCGCGGCATCGAGCAGAGCCACTTCCACCACCTCGACGTCCACGCCCACACGCTCGAGGTGCTGCGTCGCTATCTCGAGCTCGAGGAGCGGCTCGAGGACCTGTTCGGGGAGCTCGCTCAGCCGCTTCGCTCAGTGCTGGCCGAGCCGCTCGCGGACGGCATGACACGCGGCCAGGCGCTTCGCTTTGCCGCCCTCCTCCACGACATCGGCAAGCCGCCGACGAGGGCCCTGCGGCCGGACGGCCGCGTCACCTTCATCGGGCACGACGCGCTCGGCGACGAGATGGTGGGCGCGGTGTGTCGGCGCCTATGCACGAGCGAGCGCCTGCGCGCGTTCCTCGCCGCGATCACGCGCCACCACCTCGTCCTCGGCTTCCTCGTTCACGATCATCCGCTCTCTCGCCGGCGCATCTTCCGCTACCTCACCACCACCCAGCCGGTGGAGGTCGAGGTCACCGCGCTGTCCTGCGCTGACCGGCTCGCCACGCGCGGCCGCAACGCCGAGGCGGCGATCGACGCACACCTCGACCTGGCGCGCGAGCTCATGCGGCACGGGCTGGCGTGGCGCGCCGAAGGTCCGCCGCGATCGCCGATCCGCGGCGACGAGCTGGCGCGTGAGCTGGCCATCGAGCCCGGGCCCGAGCTCGGTCGACTGCTCGCGGAGCTCGCCGAGGCGCGCTTCGCGGGGGAGATCGAGACGCGCGAGGAGGCCGTGGCCTTCGCCCGCCGGGCCGGCCCCGGCCGCCCCGACACGCAGCCCTAGGGCCGGTAGTCTTCGCGCGCGCCATGGCCGACGACTGCATCTTCTGCTCGATCGTCCGCGGGGAGATGTCGGCCGAGATCGTGGACGAGGACGAGCACACGATCGCCTTCATGGACATCAACCCGTGGACGCGCGGCCACGCCCTGGTGATCCCGCGCGCCCACTCGCGCAACCTCTACGAGGTCGGCGGCGACGACCTCCACCACGCCGCGACCGCCGCCAAGCGGCTCGCCATCACGATGCGCGACCGGCTTGGCTGCGACGGACTGAACCTCCTGAACGCGTGCGAGCCGGCGGCCTGGCAGACGGTGTGGCACTTCCACGTGCACGTCATCCCCCGCTACGAGGACGACCCGCTGTCGCTGCCCACCCGGCCGCGTCCGGCCGCCGCCGACGAGCTGCGCGCCGTGGCCGGCGAGATTCGCGGCTGAGGAGGGGGCTTGGCGACCGTACGGCTCGAGCGCCAAGGCGACGTCGGCGTGGTGGTGATCGACGCGCCGCCGCTCAATCTCTTCGGCGAGGAGCTGACGCGCGACCTGATCGCGGCGCTCGACGAGGCGGCCCAGGACCTGCCCCGGGCGCTCCTGGTCCGCGCCGAGGGCGATGTCTTCACGGGCGGCGCGGACGTGCACGTCTTCCAGGGCAAGACGCCCGCCGAGGCGAGCGAGTTCTTCGCCGAGCTGGTCGCGATCACGCACCGGCTCGAAGACCTGCCGATCCCGACCCTGTCGTCGGTCCACGGCCTGTGCCTGACGGCCGGCTTCGAGCTGTCGCTCGCCTGCGACATGATCTGGGCCGCCGAGTCGGCGCGCTTCGGGCTCGTGGAGATCGTGGTCGGCCTGACGCCGGCGATGGGCGGCACGCAGCGAGTGGCAGAGCGCGCCGGGCCCGCGCGGGCGCGCGAGCTCGTGATGAGCGGCGGCCTCTACGACGCGGCCACGCTCGAGCGCTGGAACGTCGTCAACCGCGTCGTGCCCGACGCCGAGCTGGCCGAGAAGTCGATGCGCTTCGCCGAGCGCTTGGCCGCCGGCCCCACGCTCGCCAACGTCGCGACCAAGCGGATGGTCCGTGCGTTCCTCGACGAGGGGGTCCGGGGCGCGGATGCGCGGGTCGGGGAGATCGCGGCGCCGCTGTTTGACACCCAAGACCTTCAGCGGGCGGTGGACTCGTTCCTTGAGCAAGGGCCGGGGAAGACGAGCTTCGAGGGCCGCTGACGCGCCCCGCGGACGGCGGGCAAGGCGGCCCGGCGGGCTGAGTCTCCGCCCTCAGTGCTGCTAGCGTTCGCCCATCAGTGGGTCGGGGCAATCCTCGGCCGAAAGCAAGTGCCGTAGTTCGGGTAGCCAGAAGAGCACCGAGCAGGCATGACGAGACACAGGGAAGGTGCTTGATGGCAACCGGAACGGTCAAGTGGTTCGACGACGCGAAGGGTTACGGGTTCATCACCCCCGATGAGGGTGACCGCGACCTTTTCGTCCACCACACCGGCATCGATGGGCAAGGGTTCAAGTCGCTCCAGGAGAACAGCAAGGTCTCCTATGAGGAAGAGGCCGGCGACAAGGGCCCGAAGGCCGTAAACGTCCAGAAGATCTAGCGCGGTCCGCCGTGGGCGGGCCGCGAGCCGGCGGGGGGGGGGGGGGGACTAGGAGAGTTTGGGCAAGGAAGGGGAGATCGAGGTGGG
>JBPCPH010000009.1:0-2509 GCA_050999415.1 Thermoleophilaceae bacterium | reverse complement strand
CAACAAGAGGGAAGGGCGATGGACCGCCGTTGTTCGGTGCCCGCGGCGCAAGCACCCGCTCCCTCCGCGCGCGCCTCGCGGGCGGTAGGTGAAGTCGCGCAGCGGCCGCGCCCCCGGGTAGCGCAGCCTGACCGCGACGCGGCCCGGCGGCGCCGCTGCTTCGACGACGCTCAGCTTGCGCGACGGCCGCACGCGGAAGCGCCCGGAGGTGAGGTCGTAGCGCCGGGCTTTGATGCGGAAGCGGTACGTGCCCGCGGACGCCTTCCGCGGGATCTCCCAGGCCGCCTCGTAGCGACCGTCCTCGTCCACGCTCCAGAGAATCTCGAGGCCCAGGTCGGTCGTGACCCGCTGCCACCCGAATCGCCGCTTGCGCTGGACCACGATGAACGGCGTGTCGAGCGGCCGGTCGTAGCCGCGGGGGCCGCCCTGCCAGGAGACCGTCGCGTGGCGCAGGCGTCGGTGGGCGCGCCGCGGCTCGGCCACGATCCGCCCGGAGGCGGCCCCCTTCGGGAACGGCGCGGCGTCCGCCTCGACCCCGTTGCGCGGGTCGAACGGGTAGGCGTGCTGGGCCCGGCGTCCGCTGACGAGGCGCCCGGCGAGCTCCGCAAGCTCCTGCTCGACCAGGTTCGAGGCCAAGCGGCCGAACAGCGTGGAGCCGCCCTCGTAGTGCTGGCGGTCGTACTCCGCGGGGGTCGTGAAGTACTGGAGGTACTCGCCCGCCAGTCCGGAGACAACGACGCGCTTCACCCCCGCGCCGGCCGTGGCCCGCTCGACCGCCGCGCGGGCGCGCCGCCCGACCTCGGTCGTCGCCTCGCCCGGCCACGAGACGATCATCCGGGTGCCGAGCCTGATCGCCAGCAGCGGCACCGCCTCCGGCACGGAGTCCTCGCTCGGAATGCCGGAGACGCCGAGCTTGTGACCCTGAGGGCCGACGCCGATCGGATTGCGCTGTCCCTCCAAGGGTATGCCGGTCACGTCGAACAGTGGGCCCCGGCCCTCCTCTGACCCGGTCAAGAACGGCGCTCCGATGGCGGGCTTAGAGGCCACCCGGCCGCCCTCGGTGCGCTGGCCACAGAAGCAGACGCGCGTCCAGCGAAGTCCGAGCCGCGGGCGGCGCGAAAGGTGCGAGCCGGCGCGCCGCCAGGCGCCGAACATGGATCGCGCCTCGCGCCGTCCGACGCGCTCGGCGCGCGCCGGGCCGCGCACGCCGAGGCCGGCCGACTGGTCGCCCTCGTTCGAGTTGCCGTAGACGTTGACGACGAGCTGCCCGCGCGGCACCCGCCCGGCGTGCCGTACGCGCTGTTCGAACACCCGCGTAGCAGCTCCGTGGTGGTCCTGGTTGTAGTACTCGAACTCAGACGGGTTCACGGTCCCGTGGTTGGCGAACGTTGACCAGGCGCCGATCGGGATGCGCCGGGTGCAGCCGCCGCCACAGCGGCGGCCCGGCAGGAGCTTGTCGACGCGCAGGACGTTCACCTCGGGCGCGATCGTGTGCTCGTAGCCGCGTGGGTCCTCCTCCACCTCGCCCTGGCCGAAGGGGCGCACGATCCCGTGGTTGGCCAGGTGCGCCTCGATGCTGCGGTTCTCGGTGAGTCCCAGCAGGCGCGCCGACCCCCACGCCGCGGCCGCGGGATCGCGGTCGGAGTCCGCGAGCCGGATCGCCTTCGCGATTCGCTTCACGAGGAACGTGTAGAGCTTGGGGTCGGCCGGGGCGGGATCCAGCAGCTCGGCGAACGTGCTCGGGTCGTCGATCGTCTCGGGGCTCGGGGCGGTCGTGTTGTAGGTCTCGAAGTTCGCGAAGCCGCCCGGGCCGGCGTGCGTATGCGACGCCGACGCGAGCACGTTGCGCTCCGAGAAGCCGCGACCGGCGCGCTCGGCGGCCTCCGCCAGCAGCCCCGCCGGCACGGCGAACAGGTCCACCGACAGGAGTGCGATCTTCTGTCCGCCGCGATCGAGCACCATCGCCGTCGCGCCCAGGCGCGTGTGCACCCCCTGTCCGGTGCGGTCCGCACGCGTCCAGCCGCCGAGCACGTAGCCGGTGGGAGGCGTGATGTCCACGCGCGCGACGCCCGCCTTCAGCGGCGCCCCGGCGGCCGGGGACGCAAGCGCGAGCGCGGCGATCAGCGCGGCGAGCAGGACCGCCGGGGCGCGCATCACCTCAGCGCTGGTCGAGCGCGACCCACTCGCCGCCCTGGCGGCGGTAGCCGAGCCACGCGGAGGCGACGCCGTCCGCCTGCATCGCCTCCCGCAGGAGTTGTGTCTCATAGCCGGTGCGAGGCACCGCGTGCTCCGCCCCCAGCGCCGCGCAGACCGCCCGTGCATTGGCGGCCTTCACCATCGCCTGGGACACGAGCCAGTCGGCGCCTCGCCGGCAGGCCACCGGCTGGCGCAGCTCGCACGAGCGCGCGAACCAGCGGCCGAACGGCGAGAACGCGTCCACGCGCTGAACCGCGCAGTTGCCGCCACCGGCGCGCGGTTGGTGCAGCGCCCAGCTCCAGACGAGGTTCCG
>JBPCPH010000163.1:0-2916 GCA_050999415.1 Thermoleophilaceae bacterium | reverse complement strand
CGCCATCGAGCGGGCGGTCGAGCAGGGCGTCAAGGTGACCGGCGTCACCGTCCACTTCGTGGACGAGGGCACAGACAGCGGCCCGATCATCCTCCAGCGCGCGATCGAGCTCGCGTATCCTGCCGCGATCGAGGAAATCGAGCGGAGGATGCACGAGGTCGAGCACGAGCTCCTGCCAGACGCGATTCGCCTGGTCGCGCGCGGAGCGGTGCGGATCGATCCGTCGAGCCCGCGGCATGTGCTGATCGAGGAGCCGACCGATGCCCGAGGCTGACGCCGGCTCGGCCCCCGCGCGCGCCGGCCCGCCGCCCGCCGCCCCCGGCTCGGCTCGCTCGGACACCCCCGACGACTCTGCCCTCGTAGAGCGCGGCGGCGTCTACGTGCGCCGGGCGCTGCTGACCGCCTCCGACAAGCGCGGGCTCGTGGACTTCGCGCGCGGGCTGTCGGAGCTCGGCGTAGAGATCGTCTCCACCGGCGGGACCGCCCGGGCGCTCGCGGGGGAAGGCGTGGCGACGAGGTCGGTCGAGGACTACACCGGCTTCCCTGAGATCCTCGACGGGCGCGTCAAGACCCTCCACCCGCGCATCTACGCCGGCCTGCTCGCGGTGCGGTCGAGCGTCGAGCATGCGGACACGCTCGCCGAGCAGGGAATCGAGCCGATCGACCTCGTCTGCGTGAACCTCTACCCGTTCGAGCGAACGATCGCGGTCCGCGGCGTGAGCTACGCGGAGGTGATCGAGAACATCGACATCGGCGGCCCGACGCTGATCCGCGCGGCGGCGAAGAACCACTCGTTCGCGGCCGTGGTGGTCAAGCCGGAGAGCTACGATGCGGTGCTCGACGAGCTGCGGGAGTCCGACGGCCGTCTCTCGGAGCCGACGCGCGAGGCGCTCGCCGCCGAGGCGTTCGCCTACACGGCTCGCTACGACGCAGCGATCGCCCGCTGGTTCGCGGAGCGGCGCGAGGAGCTCCCACCGCTCTACGTCTCTGCGTACGAGAAGGTCCTCGACCTCCCCTACGGCGAGAACCCCCACCAGCGCGCCGCCTACTACGCGCAGGCGGCCGCGCGCACCGACCTGCTGTCGATGGTCTCCCACGTGCACGGGAAGGAGCTCTCCTTCAACAACCTGCTCGACCTCGACTCGGCTCGCCGGCTCGTCGGCGAGTTCGACCAGCCTGCCGCCGCGATCGTGAAGCACAACAACCCGTGCGGCTGCGCGGTGGCATCCTCGATCGAGGAGGCGTTCGACCGCGCTCTCGCCACCGACCCGACGAGCGCATTCGGAGGCGTCTTCTGCTTCAACGGCCCGGTGGACCGAGCGCTGGCAGAGAAGCTCGGCGAGATGTTCGTCGAGCTCGTGTTCGCGCCCGGGTACGACGAGGACGCGCTCGAGATCCTCCAGCGCAAGCCCAACATCCGCATCCTGGACGACGCCGAGCGGCGCCGCGAACCGCCTACGGAGCTGGACATCCGACGCGTGCGCGGTGGGATCCTGATTCAGGACCGCGATCGCGGGGAGGAAACCCGCGAGGGGATGTCGGTGGCCGGCGAGCGCGAGCCGAACGACACCGAATGGGGCGACCTCCTGTTCGCGTGGAGGGTCTGCAAGCACGTGCGCTCGAACGCGATCGTGCTGGCGAGAGGCGGCGCCACCGCCGGCATCGGCGCCGGGCAGATGAGCCGCGTGGACTCGGTGCGGCTGGCGGTGGACAAGGCGCGGGCTTCAGGGGGCGGCGAGGGGGCCGCGGACGACGCGGCCGCCCCGCCCGCTGACGGCAGCCGCCTCGACGGCGCGGTCATGGCATCGGACGCGTTCTTCCCGTTCGCCGACGGCCCGCAGGCCGCGATCGACGCCGGCATCGGGGCGATCATCCAGCCGGGTGGGTCCAAGCGCGACGACGAGGTCATCGCGGCGTGCGACGCCGCCAGCGTGGCGATGGTCTTCACTGGTAGGCGGCACTTCCGGCACTGAGGCTTACGGGCGTACGAGTCCGTGGAGCGCCCTGATATCGGCTGCCGGGAGAAGGACAGCTGATCAGCCCACTCTCAATCTCGCCGTGGCAGTTGGCACAGACGAGTACGCATTTCCTTGCCTCCGCTTGGTAGGCGGCGAGCGACTTACCTCGGCCCATGTTCATGCTGAACGACTTCTCCCGGGGGTCCACGTGGTGGAAGTGCAAGTTCATGACGCATCGGCCGTACCCGCACACGCAACAGCTACCCCCGGGCCTCATCGACCAGGATCCTGCGTACCTTCCTGTGTCGCCTCGTAACAGCCTCGGCGACGCAACGGCGGCAGCGATAGTACGCACGCCGGCGAACGCCATCTCCGTAGCGATGAAACTCGATCAATCCGTGGCGCTTGCATACCTTCATCAGACCCGTGCCGTTTCGAAAGGGCGGCCGACCATCCCTCGGGACCAAAGGACCGAACGTCAGGTCGTCGTTAGCGGACGGTTGCACGAACATATGTTCGCACGTATGCCGGACGCCATGGCAGAGTCGATCGACCGTCGCTGACAGAATCGGGGTTGGCGCCCCTAGCTCAACTGGAAAGAGTGACGGCCTTTTAAGCCGATCGGTCTGGGTTCGAGTCCCAGGGGGCGCATTACTACGGGCCCGTTGAGACACGCGGTCTTCGGGTTCGAGCGACTCAGCGACGGCCTCCACTCCGTGGCCCTGGCCGCCTTTGCGGCGATCACGCGGTTGCTCGCAGGCAAGGCGATGAAGCGCCGGCTGATCGACTGAGCCGCGCGCCCGGCGCCGCTCAGGACGGCCCGCGCCGATCGAGCCCGAGCAGCTCCGAAACCGGCACGAACTCGAAGCCGCGCTCGCCGAGGTCGCGCACGATCCATTCGACCGCGACCGCAGTCTGGTCGAGCGCCTTGCGGTCGTCGTGGAGCAGCACGATCGAG
>JBPCPH010000104.1:0-6154 GCA_050999415.1 Thermoleophilaceae bacterium | reverse complement strand
ACGGGACGGCGACATTCGACACCGTCCCGCGCGAGGTCGGGCGCGACGATGCGTGGCTGACCGACCGAGATCCGGCGCGCCACCCGGTGCTCGTGGCGGAGACCGGCGGCGAGGTCGTGGGATGGGGGAGCCTGTCGCCGTGGTCCGAGCGACGAGCGTACGCCCGGACGGCAGAGGAGTCGGTGTACGTTCACTCCGCCCAACGCTCGAAGGGGATCGGCCGCATCCTGTTGCTCGCGCTGGTACAGCGGGCGCGGGCTGCCGGGCTCGGCGTGCTCGTCGCCCGGATCGCCGACGCCCAGCCGGCGAGCGTGGCGCTCCACGAGTCGGTCGGCTTCGTGCGCTTCGGGACGCAGCGGCGGTGCGGCGAGAAGTTCGGCCGCCTGCTGGACGTCGAACTGATGGACCTGCACCTCGACGGCGGCTGACCGGGCCGGCGCAATTCGGCCCCACCGCGGTGAGCCTGACGTTAACCGCGTAATGCGCGGATAACGTCAGGCTCGGTGACGGTCGCGCCTTGGGGGCGCCGCGTCCTACGCGGCCGCCCGCTCGAGCTGCTCCCGCACGTCGGGCCCGGTCAGCGGGCCGAGGTGGCCCGGCGCGCAGGTGGCGGGATCGAGCTCGGCGAGCTTGCGAATGCTCGCGCGCGCGCCCGCGGTGTCGAGGTTGTAGGCCTCGTTCGGAACCACCGGCGGGATGTGACGGCCGTACATGTCGGTCAGGTAGAAGCAGTCGCTGACGAGCGCCAGGCGATCGGACGCGCGCCACAGACCGATCAGCCCCGGAGCGTGGCCGGGGAGATGCACCACGGTGAAGCCGGCGACCTCGTCGCCCTCGTCGACGGTGCCCGAGATCTTCACCGGGCCGCCGTCCCACACGTGCTCGTGCGTGAACGTGTGGAGCTTGCGCGCCGGGAACGGCAGCTTCGACATGTCCCAGTAGTCGCGCCCGCCGCTGCCCTCGGCCTGCTCGACCGCGTCGGGGTGGCACTGCACCGGGGCCAGCTCGCTGAGGGCCGGAGCCGACCCGCGGTGGTCGGTGTCCCCGTGCCCGAGCACCACGCGCTTGATCCCACCCATCCGCGCCGCCGCGCGCGCCACCGGCCCCGCCATCCCCTTCTCCCCCGCGTCGAAGACCACGACTCCGTCGCCGTCCTCGATGAGGTACACGTTCATCGTCCGGGTCAGGCCGCCGCGGATCAAGAACACGCCCTCGGCAATCCGCTCGGGCTGTGCGGCGGCGAGCTTGAGCAGCCGCGGGCGACCGGTCAACTTGGTGGTGGTGGTCGTCCCCACGTACGTCTTCTACCCGTTCGTGCTGCATCTCGTAACCTCGCCGCCGCGCTCGGCGCGCCGCTCTTCTATCGTGCCCGGCCCCTGACCGAGCTCGCCGACAAGACGCTGTTCATCTCCGGCGGGAGCCGCGGCATCGGGCTGGCGATCGCCCTGCGGGCCGCCCGCGACGGCGCCAACGTCGCGCTGATCGCCAAGACCGCCGAGCCGCACCCCAAGCTCGAGGGAACGGTCTACACGGCCGCAGAGGCGATCGAGGAAGCCGGCGGCCAGGCGCTTCCGATCGTGGGCGACATCCGCGAGGAGGAGCAGGTCGCCTCTGCCGTCGAGCAGGCCGTCGAGCGCTTCGGAGGCATCGACGTCTGCGTCAACAACGCGAGCGCGATCAACCTCGCCGGCACCGAGGCGCTCCCGATGAAGCGCTACGACCTGATGCAGGACGTCAACGCGCGCGGGACCTTCCTCGTCAGCAAGGCGTGCGTGCCCCACCTCAAGAGCGCCCAGAACGCGCACGTCCTCACGCTCTCGCCGCCGATCAGCCTCGAGCCGCGTTGGCTCAAGGCCTACGCCGGCTACGCGATCGCCAAGTACGGCATGAGCCTATGCACGCTCGGGATGGCCGAGGAGTTCCGCGCCGAGGGCATCGCCTTCAACTCGCTCTGGCCGCGCACGCCGATCGCCACCGCCGCGGTACAGAACCTGCTCGGCGGCGACGAGGCGATGGCGCGCTCGCGCAAGCCCGAGCTGGTGGCCGACGCGGCGCACGCGATCCTGACGCGGCCGAGCCGCGAGTGCACCGGCAACCTCTTCCTCGCCGAGGACCTGCTGGTCGAGGAGGGCGTGACCGACTTCGCGCCCTACTCGTACGGGGGCGGCGAGCTCATACCAGACCTGTTCGTCGACGCAGTCAACCCGTAGATGCCGCACGAGGAGTCCGCATGGACCTGACGTTCTCCGACGCGGAGCACGCGTTCCGCGAGGAGCTGCGGGCGTGGCTCGCCGACAACGAGCCGGGGGCCGAGCCCGACGGCGAGGAGGCGAAGCTCCGCTGGCGCCGCGACTGGCAACGACGACTCAACGAGGGCGGCTGGGCCGGGGTCCACTGGCCCGAGGAGTACGGCGGCCGCGGCGCCACGCTCATGCAGTCGGCGATCTTCTTCGAGGAGCTGGGCGGGGCGCGGGCGCCGCTGCCGGCGAACGCGCTCGGCCTGCTGCTCGGGGGCCCGACGCTGATGGTGTGGGGCACGCCGGAGCAGAAGGAGCGCTACCTGCAGCCGATCCTGTCCGCGGACGAGATCTGGTGTCAGGGCTTCTCGGAGCCGGAGGCGGGCTCGGACCTGGCGGCGCTGAAGACGCGCGCGGTGCGCGACGGCGACGGCTGGCTCGTGACCGGGCAGAAGGTCTGGACGAGCGCCGCCCACTACTCGAAGTGGTGCATGCTGGTCGCGCGCACGGACCCCGAGGCCGCCAAGCACAAGGGCCTCACGTACTTCCTGATGGACGTCGAGCAGGAAGCCGTCCAGATCCGCCCGCTGCGCCAGATGACCGGCGAGGCGGATTTCAACGAGCTGTTCATCGAGGAGGCTCACGTCCCTGATGAGAACGTGATCGGCGGCGTGGGCAACGGCTGGAAGGTCGCCCTGACGACGCTCATGAACGAGCGCGCCGGACTCGCCTTCTTCCTCCAGGTCCGCCTGCGACAGCTGCTCGACGAGCTGATCGCCGAGGCGGTCGAGCGCGGATCGCTCGACGACCCGGTCATCGCCGACCGCCTCGGGGAGCTGCACCTGAAGACCGAGGTGCTGCGCCTCACCTCCTACCGCGGGCTGACGGCGATCGAGAAGTACGGCCAGCCGGGTCCCGAGGGGTCGCTGACCAAGTGGATGTGGTCGGAGACCAACCAGCAGCTCACGCAGCTCGCCGTGGACGTGCTCGGAGCCGAGGCCGTGACCGCCGGCACGAGCTGGTCCTACGAGCTCCTGCGCGCCCGCGGGAACTCGATCGAGGGCGGCACGACCGAGGTGCTCAAGAACATCGTCGCGGAGCGCGTGCTCGGGCTTCCGCGGCTGAAGTAGGAGTAGATGAACTTCGACTTCACCCCCGAGCAGCACGAGATCAAGCGGACGGCGCGAGAGCTGCTCGCGAGCCGCTCCTCTTTCGAGCGCGTGCGCGCGAGCGCCGAGAGCGGCAGCTACGACGAGGGGCTGTGGCGCGAGCTCCGCGAGCTCGGCTGGCCGGGGATCGCGATCGGCGAGCAACACGGCGGCCAGGGGCTCGGCGCGGTGGAGCTCGCGATCCTGCTCGAGGAGCTCGGCTACGCGGTCACGCCGTCGCCCTTTCTGCCGAGTGCGATGGCGGCGCTCGCGATCGAGCACGCCGGCTCCGACGAGCAGTGCGCGCGCTGGCTGCCCGGGCTCGCGTCGGGCGAGGTGACCGGAGCACTCGGGGTCGCGAACGACGGTTCCGCCGACATCGTCGCCGACGCCGATCGCGCCGCCGCGATCGTGCTCGTGGAGAATGGCGGCGCGCGGCTGATCCCGCGCGAGGGGGCGCGCGTCGAGGCCGTGCAGACGATCGACCCGACGAGGCACGCCGGCAGCGTCGCAGGCGAGGGCGAGCCGCTCGCCGGCGACACCTACGGCGCGATCGACCGGGCGACGCTGGCCGTGGCCGCCGAGCTCGTGGGCGTCTGCCAGCGCGCGCTCGACATGACGCTCGCCTACGTGAAGGAGCGCAAGCAGTTCGGCGTGGCGGTGGGCGCCTTCCAGGCGGTGCAGCACCGCTGCGCGGCGATGCTGCTGCACACCGAGTCCGCGCGCTCGGCGACCTATTTCGCCGCCTGGGCCGCCGACGCCGAGCCCGAGCGGCTGCCCGAGGCCGCGTCACTCGCGAAGGCGGCGGCCTCGACCGCGGGCCGCGAGGTCACCGCCGGGGCGATCCAGGCGCACGGCGGCGTCGGCTTTACCTGGGAGGCCGACGTGCACTGGCTCTTCAAGCGCGCGCAGGTGGACGCCGCCCTGCTGGGAGGCGCGACCGCGCACAGGGCGCGACTCGCCCGGCTCGCGGCCGCGCGCGTCGCCTCGGCCGCCTAGCTGCGATGGCCCGGGGCGGGCACGAGGATCACCCGGGCGCGGCTGCTACCGGCCGGCGGCACGAGGGCCACTCTCATCAGGTGTCGGCCGACGCCGACCGCGGCAAGCTGCTCCTCGCGCTCGGCCTGCTGCTGGGCTTCATGGCCGTCGAGGTCGTCGTCGGGATCGCCGTCGACTCGCTCGCGCTGCTCGCCGACGCGGCGCACATGCTCACCGACGCCGCCGCGCTCGCCCTCGCGCTGCTCGCGATCAGGCTCGCCAGGCGGCCGGCGGGCGGCGCGTGGACCTACGGCCTGCGCCGCGCCGAGATCATGTCGGCGCAGTTCAACGGCGCGACGCTGCTCGTGCTAGCGCTGCTGATCGTCTACGAGGGCGTGCGGCGGCTCGTCGAGCCGCCGCCCACCGAGGGCGTCGCCGTGCTCGTGGTCGCGCTCGTGGGCGTGGCGGTCAACCTCGCCGCCACGGCCACCCTGGCTCGCGCGAACCGCCGGAGCCTGAACGTCGAGGGCGCCTACCAGCACGTCCTGACCGACCTGGCCGCGTTCGTCGCCACGGCGATCGCCGGCGCCGTCATCCTCGCGACCGGCTTCGTGCGCGCCGACGGCATCGCCGCGCTGATCGTCGCGGCGATCATGCTGCGGGCCGCCTACGGCCTGCTGCGCGACTCCGGCCGGGTGCTGCTCGAGGCGGCTCCGAGGGGCATCGACCCGGACGAGGTCGGCCGGGCGCTTGCGGGCCACGGCCACGTCCGCGACGTGCACGACCTGCACGTCTGGGAGGTCACCTCAGGCTTCCCCGCCCTGTCGGCGCACGTGCTCGTAGAGCCCGGCTGCGACTGCCACGAGCACCGGCGCCAGCTCGAGCGCCTGCTCGACGAGCGCTTCGGGATCCAGCACACGACGCTTCAGGTCGATCACGCGCCGCGCGGCGGGTTGATCGGGCTCGACGCGCGCGGGCCGGCGGCGCCATCGAGCCGCCCCGATCCGGACTGCGACAAGTAGGTTGTGGCGGTGGTCGCCCTCGTCACCGGCGCGTCGAGCGGAATCGGCGCCGCCGCGGCCCGGCGGCTCGGACGCGAGCCGAGCGCAGAGCTCCTGCTGGTCGCGCGCCGGGAGGACAGGCTGCGCGCGCTGGCGGACGAGGTCGGCGACTGCACGGTGGTCGCCGCCGACCTCACCGACGCGGACGCGCCGGCGCGCGTGGCCGAGGCGGTGGAGCGCGAGCACGGCCGCCTCGACCTGCTCGTCAACAACGCCGGGGGCGCCTGGCGCGGCACGTTCGGCGAGGCGGGCTGGGAGAACGTCCGCAAGCACATGGAGATCAACTTCGACGCGGTCGTGCGGCTGACTGAGGCGCTGCTGCCGATCCTCCGCTGCTCGGCGCCGAGCGCGATCGTGAACGTCAGCAGCGTGGCCGGCCGCGTTTCGCGCGGCAACTCCGGCGCCTACTCGGCGAGTAAGTTCGCGCTGATCGGGTGGAGCGAGGCGCTGCATCTCGAGGAGCGCCGCCACGGCGTGCACGTCGGCCTCGTGCTGCCGGGCTTCGTCGCCACCGAGGGCTTCCCACAGCGAGAGCTGCGCGAGCGACGGCTCACCCGCCGGCTGGTCTCGCGACCGGAGCGGGTGGCGGAGGCGATCGTCGACGTCGGCCTCCGTGGGCGACCGGAGCGCTACGTGCCGCGCCCCTACTGGGCCGTGGCCGCGCTGCGCGGCGTGGCGCCCGGGCTCGTCCGTCGCGCGACCGGGGGCGGCGGGGCGATGACCCCGGCGA
>JBPCPH010000102.1:0-3405 GCA_050999415.1 Thermoleophilaceae bacterium | reverse complement strand
CCCGCGTCGGACGACCGGCGGCCACGAGCGGGCGGAGCGGCGCTGAGCACGACCGTCCCGCATCGCTCGCGATCCGTTCCCCGCCTCCTGGTCGGGACGAGCGTCCGCGGTCGTGCCCTGCGCCTGGGCGTCCTGCTGCTCCTCCTGGCCGGCGGGGCAGTGGCGCTGGGCCTGAGCCCCGGGGGCGAAGAAGACGCAGCCCCGCCGCGGTTTCTCAGCGCGCCCGAGCTGCGCGCGCCTGAGGTAAGCCTCACCGGCCCGACCGGCGACGAGGTCGGCCGCGGGCTCCTCTTCACCGCGCCGAAGTCGATGGCCGGCGGCCCGCACGGCCCGATGATCGTCGACGACGCGGGCGAGCTCGTCTGGTTCCACCCGCTGCCGGAGGGCACGGTGGCCGCTGACTTCCGCGTGCAGCGCTACGAGGGCGAGCCCGTGCTCACGTGGTGGGAGGGCGAGGTCTTCCCCGCGGGATACGGCTACGGCGAGTTCGTGGTCATGGACCGCTCCTACCGGGAGATCGCGCGGGTCGAGGCGGGCAACGACCTGCTCGCGGACCTCCACGAGTTCGAGCTCACTCGGGCCGGCACCGCCCTGATCATGGCCTACCCGATGGTGAAGCGCGACCTGTCGGCGGTCGGCGGCCTCGAGGACGGCACGGTGCTGGGAGGAGTCGTGCAGGAGGTGGATATCGAGACGGGAGCGGTGCTGTTCGAGTGGCGGGCGCTCGACCACGTGGGACTCGACGAGTCCTACAAGGAGGTCCCGACCGAGCCGGGGAAGTTCTTCGACTACTTCCATGCCAACTCCATCGACATCGACCGTGACGGCAACCTGCTGGTGTCGGCGCGGCACACCCACGCCGTCTACAAGATCGATCGGGAGACGGGTCGGGTCATCTGGCGTCTGGGAGGCAAGGAGAGCGACTTTCGGATGGGACCCGGCACGAACTTCCTCTCCCAGCACGACGCCAGGCGGCGTCCCGACGGAACGCTCTCGATCTTCGACAACGACGCGCCGCCGGAGACGAACGGCGAGTCCCGCGGCATCGTGCTCGACCTCGACCAGGACGACATGAGAGCGACGCTCGAGCGCGAGTACCTGCACCAGAACGCGCCGCTCGCGCGCAGCCAGGGCAACCTGCAGTCGCTACCCGGAGGCAACGTCTTGATCGGCTACGGCAGCGAGCCGATCATCGCCGAGTTCAGCCGGGACGGCCGGCTGCTGTTCGACGCGCGCCTTCCCGAGGGATACGACACCTATCGCGCCTACCGCCTCCCGTGGACCGGACGCCCCGTCGATCCTCCCGACGTCGCCGTCGAGGTGGGTGACGGTGGTGAGATCACCGTCTATGCGAGCTGGAACGGCGCCACGGAGGTCGCCGAGTGGCAGGTGCTCGCGGGTCCGGAGCCCGACGAGCTCAGCGTGGCCGGCTCCGGCGTTCGGGACGGCTTCGAGACGGCCATCGCGGGGGCGCGTGCACCGTTCGTCGCGGTGCGGGCGCTCGACGACTCCGGCGAGGAGCTCGCGGTCTCCGAGGTCGTCGAGCCCGAGGGCTGACCGCCGGGACTTCGATCGGTGAGGCAGTGACAGCGATCACCCGCATCGACGTGCCGGTCAGAGGCGGGTCGCTCGCTGCGTTCCGCTTCGGCGCGCCCGATCCGGACGCCACGCTCGTGCTCGCGGCCCACGGGATCACCGCCAACAGCCGCTCCTGGCTCCCGGTGGCGCGCGCGCTTGACGGTCGGGCCCAGCTCATCGCCCCGGATCTCCGCGGCCGCGGAGAGAGTCGCCGCCTCCCCGAGCCGTTCGGGATGGCGGCGCACGCGGCCGATCTGATCGCGGTGCTCGACCACGTCGGCGCGGAGCGAGCGGTGCTGGCGGGCCACTCGATGGGCGCATACGTCGCGGCTCGCGTCGGAGCGGACCATCCGAATCGCCTCGAGGCGGCGGTCCTGGTGGACGGCGGCCTGGTCTTGCCGGGGTCCGAGGGCGTCGATCCTCAAGCGTTCCTCGACGCTTTCCTGGGCCCCTCGATCGAACGACTGCGAATGCGCTTCGAGTCGCCCGAGGCCTACCGGGCCTTCTGGCGAGATCACCCCGCATTCAAGCGGACCGGCGTGAGCGACGAGGACCTCGCGGCCTTCGACGACCACGATCTCGTCGGCGACCCTCCCGAGCTCCGGTCCTCAGTCGCCGAGGGGGCGGTTCGCGCCGACGGCGGCGAGCTGCTCGAAGGCAGTGGGGACGCAACCGCGCTCGCGGCGCCCGCGACCCTTCTCCGGGCTCCTCGAGGGCTGCAGAACGGGCCTGACCCGATGGTTCCGGCGGAGACCGCCGCCGACTGGGCGTCCGAAGCGCCCGACAAGCGCGAGGTCGTGGAGGTCGCGGGCGTCAACCACTACACGATCACGCTCGGGCCGGGCGCCCGCGCGGTGGCGGACGCCGTTGCGGCGCGAGGGCCCGCCGATCCCTAGCCCGCGCCGTGTCCGCTCGCCGCCCGCCTATACTCGTTCGACAGAAGTCGAACATCGCCATGAGGACCCTGTCACACCCGACCCCGGCCGAGCTCAGCCTCGCCCACGTCCTCCACGCCCTCAGCGACCCGATCCGGCTCGAGATCGTTCGCGCGCTCGACGACGGCGAGGAGCTGCCGTGCAGCCGCCTCGACGCGCCGGTCTCGAAGTCCACCCTCAGCCACCACCTCAAGGTCCTCCGCGACGCCGGGATCACGCGGACCCGCGCCGACGGGACCCAGCGCCTGGTTTCTCTCCGGGCCGCGGACCTGGAGTCACGTTTTCCAGGCCTCCTGGACTGCATCCTTGAGGACCTGCGGCGAGCGGCCTAGAGCCGCTTCCGGTGGACGGGCGGCGTTGCCGCCGCTATAATTTCGACTGTTGTCGAATAATCGAAAGATAGAGGACCGCAAGTTGGCAATCGAGACCAATGGCCGCCGCCACGGGCGAACCCGCGGCGCCGAGGCACAGCGGCAGAACGGCCGCAACCACACCGAGACCGAGCGTCAGCGCCGCCGCACGGGGACGCATCCCGAGGAGGCCGGCTCCCGGGCGGGAGCGAACGCCGGCGACTCGACGGGCGACTCGCTCAAGCTGTTCTTCAAGCAGGCGAGCCGCTACCCGCTGCTGACCGCGGCCGAGGAGGTCGAGCTCACCAAGCGGGTCGAGCGCGGCGACATGGAGGCCAAGGACCGCATGGTCAACTCGAACCTGCGGCTCGTGATCTCGCAGGCGCGCCGCTACCAGGGCCAGGGGCTCTCGCTCGAGGACCTGATCCAGGAGGGGGTGCTCGGCCTGATCCGTGCGGTCGAGAAGTTCGACTGGCGGCGCGGGTTCAAGTTCTCCACCTACGGGACCCTGTGGATCCGGCAGGCGATCCAGCGCGGGCTGC
>JBPCPH010000019.1:0-3180 GCA_050999415.1 Thermoleophilaceae bacterium | reverse complement strand
GCGTAGACCTCCACGAGCTCGTCGAGGAGCGACAGGCGATCGAAGTCCTCGGGGGCGTCCTCGTCGTTCTTTCCGAGCAGGAGGAACGTCACCGGGCCGATCAGCACCGGCTTGACCGCCACTCCCTGCTGCGTCGCCTCCACGAGCTCGTCGAATGGCTTGGCGCTCGAGAGCCGGAAGCGGGTGCCGGGGCCGAGCTCCGGGACGATGTAGTGGTAGTTCGTGTCGAACCACTTCGTCATCTCCATCGCGGTTACGTCCACGCCCTCGGACTGGCGGCCGCGGGCCATCGCGAAGTAGGTGTCGAGGTCCACGTCCGCGCGGCGGTGCTCGTAGCGGCCCGGCACCGCGCCCACGAGCGCGGTGGCGTCGAGGACCTGGTCGTAGTAGGAGAAGTCGTTCGACGGGATCAGATCGAGGCCGGCGTCGCGCAGGAACTCCCGGTTCTCGCGCCGCAGCCGACCGCCGGCCTCGAGCAGCTCGTCTCGCGAGGCCCGGTCGGACCAGTAGTCCTCGGTGGCGAACTTGAGCTCGCGCCGTGCGCCGATGCGCGGAAAGCCGTGGATGGTCGATTGCGCCATGACCTGTCGAGTCCTCCGTTGGTCCGAGAGTGGCCGGCGGCAGCCCTCGGCGCCGGCGTAGCGATAACCAAGAGTATCGTCGCGCCGCCTCACGGGGCGGGCGGGCGCCGCCGGGCAACGCTCCAGCGCGCCCGGAAACAGCGACGCGCCCACCCATACGCAACACTCTAGGGACGGTGACCGGACGCACCTTCGTCAAGTTCACGTTCATCAAGGTCGACGCCTCGTGGCGGCGTCGCCCGGCGCCCGCGCGGGCACGCGACAAGCGCGACTTCGCGGTCGCCTGCCGTCACTTCGGCGAGAGCAACTTCCTCCGCACCTACTCGCTCGTCGGCACCCGCGGCGACGCCGACCTGATGGTCCGGGCCGTCTCCCCCACGCTCGACCCGATCCACGAGCTGCACGTCCTGCTCAACCAGACCGGGCTGATGAGGTGGGCCGAGGTCTCGCACTCCTACCTCGCGATGACCAAGCCCTCCCCCTACTCCGACGAGGAGCGGCCGCTCGCGCCGCGTCCGAACGAGGGCGGCCGGTACCTGATCGTCTACCCGATGTGGAAGAAGCGCGAGTGGTACCTGCTCGCCGCCGATGAGCGGATGCGGATCATGCGCTCGCACATCGAGGTCGGCCGCCGCTACACCTCGATCGACATCAACACCGCCTACTCCTACGGCCTTGACGATCAGGAGTTCGTCGTCTCCTTCGACGCGGACGATCCCGGCGACTTCCTCGACCTGGTGCACGAGCTGCGCGGGACCGAGTCGAGCTCCTACACGCTCTCCGAGACGCCGATCTTCACCTGCCTGTCGGTGTCGCCCGAGCGGGCGCTGAACGCGCTCGATGGCGAGGCGACGGCGTCCGAGCCGGCGCCTCAGCCGGAGGCGCCTCCCGAGGCAGATGAGCAGCCGGAGGTCCCGGCGGCGCCTGAGGAGCCCGATGCCCTCGTGCCCGCGCCGAGCGCGGGCGACGGGGCAGAGCGGGAGGAGGAGCAGCCCCAACCTCTGACGCGACGGGAGCTATGGCGGCGAGCGTGAGCGACAACGGACGGCCCTTCGGAGGCGAGCGGCCCGGCGAGGTCCGCGACATCACCGTGATCGGCGCCGGGCCGGTCGGGATGGTCACGGCGTTCTGGGCGGGCATGCGCGAGGCGAGCGCCCGCATCATCGACTCGCTGCCCGAGATCGGAGGGCAGCTCACGACGCTCTACCCGGAGAAGTGGATCTTCGACGTCCCGGGCTACTCGCGGGTGCTGGCGAAGGACCTCGTCGAGGAGCTGCGCCGCCAGTCGATCGAGCAGTTCGACGTGCCCGTCCACCTGGAGACCACCGCCGACCGGGTGGACTACGAGCAGGATCCCGAGGATCCCGACCGGTCGCTGCTTCGGATCGTCACCGACCGCGGCGACCTGCTGACCCGCACGATCGTGATCGCGGGCGGGCACGGCGCGTTCGAGCCCAAGCGTCTACCCGACTACGACATGTCGCCATGGGAGGGCCGCGGCGCCCACTACCTCGTCTCCGAGAAGTCGGCGTTCGCGGGCAAGAACGTGATCATCGTCGGCGGCGGCGACTCGGCGTTCGACTGGGTCGTGAACCTGCTCGACACGGCGTCCGCCATCACCCTGGTCCACCGCCGCGATGGTTTTCGCGCGCACGAGGCGACCGTCGCCGAGGTCATGGAGGCCGCCGATGCCGGCCGCGTGGACATCAGGACGCCCTACCAGATCAGCGCGATCGCGGGCGACGGCGGAATCGAGCGGGTCACGCTGCTCCATTCAGAGGACGAGTCCGACGTCGTGGAGGTCGATTGCGACGCGGTGCTCCTCCAGCTCGGCTTCAAGACGGCGCTCGGGCCGCTCAAGGAATGGCCGCTCGAGATCCACAAGGGCGCCATCGCCGTCGACTCGCTGATGAAGACCTCGATGGACGCGGTCTGGGCCGCCGGCGACATCACGACCTTCGACGGCAAGCTCAAGCTGATCGCGACCGGCTTCGCCGAGTCGGCGGTGGCCGTCTCGCAGGCGGTGCACTACCTGCGGCCCGAGATGCGGCTGCAGCCGAAGTACTCGACGAATACCGGAGTTCCCGGCGTCGTCGAGGGCCAGGCGTAACGGCGGCTGCTAGCGACCGAGGATCTGCGGCATTCGCGCGAGGATCCGCGGGTTCCCCCACGGCAGGAGGCGCCCGGTGAGCATCGCGCGCCGCGGGTCGGCGCGGCCCGCGACGACGTCGACCCAGTCCGCGTAGCGACAGCGGAAGCTCAGGTCGGCGCTTTCGGCCTTCCCCGCGTGTGCGCTGGTCGAGCCGTTGTCGATGTGGATGTGCCATGGCTCGGCGTCGCGGAAGTCCCACTGGAGCGTGGTCGGCTGGTCGAGGCCGTGGCCCGGGTTGACCGAGCGGCGAATCGTGTCGAACAGGAGCGCCTGGTGGTCCGGGGTGGGCCGCACGCCCTCGACGTCGTCGCCGATGATCCCTGCGCGCACGAGGTCGAGCCCGCGCTCTCCCTGCTCGCGGGGCGTCATCTCGAGCGGCATCGGCGGCGCCCCCGGCAGCTCCTCGATCGGCAGGCCGGCGGCGCGCAGCTTGGCGGCGAGCGACGT
>JBPCPH010000177.1:0-2982 GCA_050999415.1 Thermoleophilaceae bacterium | reverse complement strand
GGGCCGCCTACGCCTACCTTCGCGCGGTGCGCGAGGGCCTGATGTGCTTTCGCCGCAAGCTCGACACCACCGAGGCGCTCGTCGACGAGGCCCGGCGGGCGCGGCTCGACGTGGAGCGCTTCCGCAGCGACCTTGGCTCGCACGCGATCGTGGAGGCCTTCGGCGCCGACCTCGACGAGGCGCGGACGGTGCCGGACGAGGCGCGCGCCGGCGGCCACGTCAAGGAGATCGGCCAGGGACGCGAGCGGGTCAGCTTCCCGACAGCGGTCTTCGTAGCCGATGACGGCTCACGGCACGGCGTCTTCGGCCACAAGCCCTACGAGGACTACCGGTTGGCGGCACAGGCGGCCTGCGCGCACCAGACCGGGCACGAGCCGCCCGGGGTGCTCGAGGCCCTGCGGCGCTTCGGCCGGATGGCCGGGCGCGAGGTGGAGGCGGTCTGCGACCTGCCCGAGCCGCGCGCGGCCGCCGAGCTGTGGCGCCTGGCGGGGGAGTGGAAGGTGAAACCGGTGCGGGTTCTGACGGGGCAGCTGTGGGAGCCGGCGTGAGGGCACCCGGCGAGTCGGTCAGGTGAAGCCGCCGTTCGCCCTGCCCGTGAGCCCGAAGGACGGGAGCTCGACCACCCCGGCCGCGTCGGTCACCTCGCCGGTCACGGCCGTGCCCGGGTGGCGGGCGCCGAGCGCACTCACGGACGTTTCGGCGCGGTCGGCAGGCACGACGCAGCAGAACCCGCAGCCGAGGTTGAACACCTCGAGCATCTCTTCCTCTGAGACCTTGCCCCGGCGGGCGATCAGGTCGAAGATCGGCGGGCGCGGAAGCGGTCGGTCGATCCGGTAGCCGACGCCGTCGCCAAGGCGCAGCAGGTTGAGCAGCCCACCGCCCGTGATGTGCGCGAGCCCCCGGACGTCGGTTTCTGACTCGAGCAGCTCGAGCACCGCGCGGACGTAGATCACGGTCGGCTCGAGCAGCGCCTCGCCGACCGTCCAGCCGCCGAGCTCGCTGGGGGTCTCGCCGAGGTCGGGAAGCGCCCGCCGCGCGAGCGTGAGGCCGTTCGAGTGGACCCCGCTCGAGGGCAGGCCGATCACGGCGTCGCCGGGCTCGATCCGCTCCCCGGTCACGACGCGGTCGAGCCCGACGGTCCCGAAGCACGCCGCCACGAGGTCGATCCCGTGCGGCGACGGGTGGCCCCGGATCACCTCGGGCAGCTGCGCCAGCTCACCGCCCGGGATCTCGATCCCGGCCTCCTCGGCGCCGGCGCGCAACCCCTCGGCGACCTCTCGGAGCACGTCCGGGTCGGCCTGCTCCACCGCGATGTAGTCCACCGCGGCGAGCGGCGTGGCGCCCACGCAGACGAGGTCGTTGACGTTCATGGCGATGCAGTCGATGCCGATCGTGTCGAAGCGCCCGAGCTCCTCAGCGAGGATCACCTTGGTGCCGACGCCGTCGGTGGAAAGCGCGATCCCGGTCCGCTCGTCGAGCGCGACCACGTCCGCGTAGTGACCGGAGCCGAGGAGCGATCGCTTGGCGCGGCCGGGGTCGATCCGGCTCAGCACGTCCACGATCGCGGCCACCGATGCGTCGGCCCTGCTCGCGTCCACGCCGGCGCGCCCGTAGGCGTCGTGATTCACGCGGCCATTCAACCCGATGGCGGGCGACGGCGACCGAGCCGGGCGAAAGCGATTGTGCCGAGCGCCATCCTGTAGGCGGCGAGCGGCGCATACGAGCGCGCGTCGTCCATCGCCCGGGCCAGGCCGGCGGCGGCGATCGTCGAGGCGAACGACGCTGCGACACCGGCCGCGAACGGACGCGCGAGGGCGGCGGGAGGCGGTCGCCGGACGAGGCGCGCGGCCTCGAGCGCAGCGGCGCCCAGGACGATCGGCGCGGCGGCGTGGCGGGAGATCTCGCTGGCCGAGCGCCGCTCGAGCCGCCGAAGCCGGAGCGCGGTGAGCGCCGCGCCGCCGCGCGAGACGCCCGGCGCGAGGGCCGCCGTTTGGGCGACTCCGACGGCCACCGCGTCGAGGAGCGGCGTGTCGTCTCGGCTTCGGTCGGCCGGCCGTCGGTCGGCGAGCCCCATGGTCGCACCGGCCGCGATCTGGGCGATCGCCACGTTGCGCGGCGAGCTCAGCCGCCCCACGATCGGGCGGTGAAGCAGGAGCCCGGCGACCGTCGCGGGAGCCGTGGCGAGGAACAGCCTGATCAGGCGCGGCGCGTCGAGCGAGCGAGCGACCTCCGCCACCTCGTGCCTCAGGGCGACGGTCAGGCCCGCCGCTGTGCCGGCGTGGAGCGCGACCTCGAACGCCTTGCGAAGGGGCGCGTCGAGGCGGTCGTAGGGCCAGCCGAGCAGCGCCGGCGCGAGCACCACGTGCCCCGAGCTCGAGATCGGAAGCAGCTCGGTCGGTCCCTGGAGCAGGCCGAGCGCGATTGCGTGTCGAGCCGGCAGCGACGAGGCGGCCTCGCCTCGGCGACGCGCTCTTGGGCGACGCACGCGGGCCGGCTCAGGTGGTCTCGGCGGCGGGGCCGCTGCCCGCCTGCTCCGAGCCCTGCGCCGGGGAGGGGGGCGGCCCGCCGCGGCGGTAGCGGCGAAGCGCCAGGTAGGCGAGCCCCAGCACGATCGCCGCCGCCACGGCGTAGTCCACGTAGTGGAGCGAGTCCTTCCACGACTCCCAGTTCTCGCCCGCCTGCTGGCCGATGAAGGTGAGCGCCAGCACCCACGGGACGCAGCCGGCCAGGGTCAGGAAGCTGAAGCGCCAGAACGGCATCCGTGCCACGCCCGCCGGCAGCGAGATGAACGTCCGGATGATCGGCAGCATGCGCGAGAAGAACACGGTCGCGTCGCCGTGGCGCTGGAACCAACGGTCCGCCCACTCCAGTTGGCTCTTCTTGATGTGGAGCTTGCGGCCGTGCTTCTCGAGGACGTCCACGCGCCCCGCCCGGCCGATCGCGTAGGCGAGCCACGAGCCGACGAGGTTGGCGAGCGAGCCG
>JBPCPH010000174.1:0-6244 GCA_050999415.1 Thermoleophilaceae bacterium | reverse complement strand
CGCCGAGGATCCCCACGATCATGCCCTCGATCACGAACGGCCAGCGAATGAACCAGTTGGTGGCGCCGACGAGGCGCATCACCTCGATCTCGCGCCGGCGGGCGAAGATCGACAGCCGGATCGTGTTTGCCACCAGCGCGATCGAGGCGAAGACGAGCAGCGCGGCCAACACCGCTGTCACGAGCTTTACGAGCCCGGTGGCGGACAGGATCTTGTCGGTGTCCTCCTCGCGGTTGCGGACCTCGTCGACCGCGGAGAAAGCGCCCGCTGTGGCGGTCTCCGTCGAGTCCGCGCTCACGATGTCTGGGCCGCCGTCGGGCCCGTTGCCGGGAGCGCCCCCGTTCGGCGCCCCGCCGCCCGCGCCCGCCTGGTCCTGCGCAGCGACGCCGCCTGCGCCCGCCTGGTCCTGCGCAGCGCCGCCGCCCTCGCTCGCCGGACCGCCGCCACCCGCGCCCGGCGCGGCCTCCTCCGGCGGCTGGATCTCGGCGACCAGCTCAGTCACGCCGTCGGGGTCCTCGGGAGTGATGCGGAAGGCGTCCGGCAGCGGATTCGCGCCGAGTAGCTCATAGGCCTCGGGGTTGCGCTCGGTCTCCAGGTCGAGCGCCTCCTGCTTCGAGATGAACTCCACCTCGGAGACGTTCGGCAGCCCCTCGAGCGTCGTGCGAAGCTCGGCGAGCTCGCCCGGCTGCGCGGTCTTCTTCACGTACACGTCCACCACCACCCGCCCGCGCACCTCGTTCGCGGTCCCGGTCGTGGCCTGCACGATCGGGATGAACACGCCGAGGACGACCGCCGTCAGCAGCACGGTGAGCACGGCTGCGAGGCTCGGCGCGGCGCTGCGCCGAAGCGCGCGAAACGCCTCCTTGAGGAAGAACCCCAGCCGCATGGGGCTAGTTCGGGTGGCCCTCGACGCCGATGCCGAGCTCGCCGCGGAGGCGCACGCCGAACTCGCTCGTCGACTCGTCCTCGGGCCGGTAGAGGCCGGAGGCCTCGTCGCGGACCACGCGCCCGTCGCGCAGCTCGATCACGCGCCGGCGCATCTTGTCCACCATCTCGCGATCGTGCGACGCGACGATCACCGTCGTGCCGGTGCGGTTGATCCGGTAGAGGAGCTGCATGATCCCGATCGAGGTCTCGGGGTCGAGGTTGCCGGTCGGCTCGTCGGCGAGCAGCAGCGGGGGGGGGTTGACGAGGGCGCGCGCGATCGACACCCGCTGCTGCTCGCCGCCCGAAAGCTCGTCCGGGTAGGCGTGCAGCTTCGTCGACAGCCCCACCAGGCGAAGGATGTCGGGCACCTTGCGCCGGATCGAGGCGCGGCCCTCGCCGATCACCTCGAGCGAGTAGGCCACGTTCGCGTAGATCGTGCGGTTGGGGAGCAGCTTGAAGTCCTGGAAGACCGTGCCGATGTTGCGGCGAAGGCGGGGCACCTTGCGGCGCGGCATCTCGGCGAGGTCGTGGCCCGAGACCAGGATCTCGCCCTCCGCGGGCTCGACCTCGCGCAGCAGGAGGCGCACGCACGTCGACTTTCCGCAGCCGGTCGGGCCGACCAGGAAGACGAACTCACCGCGCCCGATCCGGATCGTCGCGCGCTCGAGGCCGACGACGCCGCCCTCGTAGACCATCGACACGTCGCGAAACTCGACGACCGGGACGGGCCCGGGCCGGCGCGCTCCGTCCTGGGGCGCCGAACCATTGGGCTTCGGCGCCGCCTCCGCGCCTCGTCGCCTCTTGCCGCGTGCGCGCTTGCGCGCTGCCGTCTGCTTCAGCGCCTCGCGCTCGGCGATCCGGCGATCGACCCGCTCGCGCTCGGCCATGCGACGCGCGGCGCGTTGGCTCGCCGTCAGCTCGCGAGCGCTCGCGGCCTCGCCGCCGCGGCGCGTACCTGTGTCCGTTGCCCTTGCCATGCGGCCGACCGTTGATACCGGCTGGGGCCCCGAACCGCCATAGCTGCAACGGTTTCTGCACCCCAGGATGTCCGCGCGCCGGCGGATGCGGAGATTGCCGTGATCGGCGCTTCGGAGCTTCAGCCGCTCGGCAGGTCCTCTCGGCGTACCACTCCCACAAGCGCCCCATCCGGCGTCGTCACAACGGCCGTCTTGAAGCCGCCCCTGTTCAGCCGCTCGGCCAAGGAGTCGCGCGCTGTGTCCATGCGGACGGTTGAGGGACCGGGTTCCATCACCTCTTCGGCTCGCTGGTCGGGGTCGCCTTCAAGGGCGGATCGACGGAGCCGCCCGAGCAGGACCTCGCCGTCGGCCACCACCAGGGCAAAGCCATAGGGGGAGGACTCGACGCGCGGACGGACGTCGCCCACCCGCTCGCCGAGCTCACAGGTGGCGACGTCCCGGCGGGCGACCTGGCCGGCGCGGCGCTCGCCCGCGCGCTCGCCCTCGGTGGGCAGGCCGCGGGCGAGCCAGTCGGCTTTGCCCCCCACGTAGTCGTAGACCTGCTCGAAGCCGAGCGTCGCGAGCCGGCACGCGGCTCGTGGGCTCATGTCTCACAGCGCGTCGTGACAGTAGACGGCGACGGGGCGGCCAGGATCTAGCCCGGCTGCCGACTCCCGGTCGAACTTCTTCAGCGGGAGGTTCACCGCGCGCGGCAGATGCACCTCTTCGTATTCGGCGACGGGGAGCACCTCGACGAGCTGCGCGCCCTGGTCGAGGAGCTCGCGCAAAGCCGGATAATCGATCGGCTCAGGCACCGAGCCCCGGCGTGCCATCAGCAGCGACCGTCGACGGTCGCGCAGGCCGCGACGTGCGCGGCGTTGTCGGCGAGCAGTGCTCGTCCAAGCGTCAAGACCTGGGCGACGCGCTCGTCGGCCAAGCGGTAGAAGACGGTCCGATGCTCGCGGCGGGACTCGACGAAGCCGCACCAGCGCAGGCAGGCGAGATGGTTCGAGACCTTGGGCTGGGCCCGGCCGAGGCGGTCAACGAGCTCCCCCACCGAGAGCTCCTCCTCGGCCAGTAGCTCGAGGATGCGAAGACGCGTCGGCTCACCGAGGGCGCGGAAGTACTTCGCGACCAGCTCAATGGCCGATGGGGTCTCTGAGAGTTGGAACGGGGCGACTTCGGACACTGACATGCGGAAGGGAAGATATCAGCCAAGGAAGATGTGAACCTCGCGTCCGCGGAGGGGCGAAGCGCCCGGGCCTGCGTCAGCGCCGCAGGCGGTAGCGCAGGTACAGCGAGCCGGCGGCCTCGTGGCAGGTCACGAGGTCGAGCTCGAGCGCGTCCGGCGGTGTCAGCCCCGCCACGATCGGCGTCTCGGGCAGGCCGGCCACGAGCTTGGGCACGACCGTCAGGAACAGCTCGTCCACGAGCCCGTCCCCGAGCAGCGAGTGGTTGAGCGTCGGCCCACCCTCGCAGAGCACCGAGCGGACGCCGCGCTCGGACCGCAGCCGTCCGAGCAGCGGCGCGAGCGTCGCGTGCTCGCCCGGGCTCCCGGCCTCGCGCGCGTACTCGACCGTCGCGGCAGTGTCCGGGATCTCCCCGTCCGCGGTCGTCACGACGAGGACGTGCGAGTCGGGATCCGCGAGCAGCGGCAAGTCCGCCGGAAGGTTCATGCTGCCGCTGACCACGCACGCCAGCGGGTCGGCCTCGAGGCCCTCGGCGCGGCGGCGCTCGCGCTTGCCGGCGTCGCCGACGATCCGGCCGTAGCGCTCGATGCGCGCCGTGCCGGCCCCAACCATCACGCAGTCCACCTGGGTGCGCAGCCCGTGGAAGACCTCGCGGTCGATCGGGTCGCCGAGCGAGCGAGTGCGGCCGCCGATCGTGGCCGCGCCGTCGGCGCTCGCGACCATGTTGATCGCCAGGTATGGCCGGTCCGGCGGCGCGAGCTCGCCGAGCCGCAAGCCGGTGGTGGCCTCCTCCGGGGTGGTGGAGGCCTCGCGCGGGAGGAGGCGGCGCATCAGTTGACGCGCCGCTCGCGGCCCGCCCACTCGCGGTCGCGCAGCACGTGCTTCTGCACCTTGCCGGTCGAGGTCTTCGGCAGCTCGCAGAGCTCGACCGCCGCCGGTCGCTTGTACCCGGCGAGCTCGCCGCGGCAGAACTCGAGGATGTCGTCCTCGGTCGCGGCCTCGCCGTCGCGCAGCTCGACGAACGCCTTCGGACGCTCGCCCCAGCGCTCGTCAGGGACGGCCACGACCGCGGCCTCGGACACGGCCGGGTGGCGGGCGACGGCGTGCTCGACCTCGACGGTCGAGACGTTCTCCCCGCCCGAGATGATGATGTCCTTCTTGCGGTCGCGGATCTCGATGTACCCGTCGGGGTGGCGAACGGCGAGGTCGCCTGAGTGAAACCACCCGCCGTCGAAGGCCGCCGATGTTGCCTCGGGGTCCTCGAAGTAGCCCTTCATCACGGTGTTGCCGCGCATCAGCACCTCCCCGAGGGTCGCGCCGTCGGCGGGCACCTCGCCCCCGCCGGCCGCCACCACGCGCACCGGGTCGGCGGTCACGTGATGCACGCCCTGGCGACCCACGAGCTGTGCGAGCTCCTCGACCGGCAGCTCGTCCCAGCCGTCCTTTCGCTCGCAGATGGTTGCGGGGCCGTAGGTCTCCGTCAGCCCGTAGAGGTGGATCGCCCGGATGCCGAGCTCGCCGAGCCGGCCCAAGAGCGTCGGCGAGGGCGGCGCGCCGCCGATCGCCGTCCGGACCTCGCGCTCGAGCCGGTGGGCGCGCTCGTCGGCGGCGAGCGCCGTCTGCACGGTCGGCGCCGCGTTGTAATGGGTGACGTCCTCGGAGTCGAAGAGCTCCCAGACGCGCTCGGGCTCGACCTTTCGCAGGCAGACGTGGCGCCCACCGGCCGCGGTCACAGCCCACGTGAAGCACCAGCCGTTGCAGTGGAACATCGGCAGCGTCCAGAGGAACGAGCTGTCCGGCCCGAGCCCGACGGCAAGCGCCCCCGACAGCGCGTTGAGATAGGCGCCGCGGTGGGTGTACATGACCCCCTTCGGCTGCCCTGTCGTGCCGGACGTGTAGTCGATCGCGATCGTGTCCTCCTCGTCGTCCACGGGAGGTGGCCCCGCCTCCGGCGAGCCCTTCGTCAGGAAGTCCTCGTAGGGGTCGCCGGCCGCGCCGGTGTCGTTTACCCGCACGATTTCGAGCGCGGAGCGGTCGACGTCCGCGAGGAGATGCTCGAGCTCGTGATCCACGAACGCGAAGCGGGCGCCGGAGTGGTCGAGGATGTGGGCGATCTCGCCGGCGCTCAGCCGGTAGTTGATCGCGACGAGCACGCCACCCGCCGCCGGCACGCCGAAGTGGGCCTCGAGCAGCGCCGGGATGTTCGGACACAGGAACGCCACCCGGTCCCCGCGCTCGAGCCCCGCGCCGCGAAGCGCGGACGCCAGCCGCTCGGCGCGCTCGCCCAGCTCACGGTAGGTGTGGCGGCGCTCGCCGTGGACAACGGCGGTGCGGTCGGGGTAGACGAACGCGCTGCGGCGCAGGAAGCTGACCGGCGTCAGCTCCGTGCGGTGGACCGTCAAGGCTCGGTGCGGTGGACCATCACGGCGTTATCGCCACCATCCGCTCGATCGGCACGCGCGCCCTGGCGGCCGTCTCGGCGTCCACGCGCACCTCGTACGCCTCGCCGCCGTCGCGAAGCGCGTCGCGAACCTTCGGCAGCGTGATCATCTTCATGTAGGCGCAGACCGCGCGCTCATTGGCGGCCACGAACCGCTTGCCCGGGTTCTCCACCTCGAGCGGGTGCAGCATGCCGGTCTCGGTCGCCACGATGAACTCCTCGGCGTCCGACTCGCGCGCGTGCCTCAGCATGCCGCCCGTCGACAGCATGTGCGTGCCGGACTCGTCGACGTCTCCCGCCGCCACGTACTCCATCACCGACGTCGAGCAGCCGCATTCGGGGTGGATCAGGAACTCGGCGCCGGGGTGCTCTGCGCGGACGCGCGTGATGTCGTCCGGGCGGATCCCAGCGTGCACGTGGCACTCCCCCGTCCACACGTTCATCCGCTTGCCGGTCTCGCGCTCGACGTAGGCGCCGAGGAACATGTCCGGGCCGAACAGGATCTCCGTGTCCTCGCCGTGCTCGCGCCGGATGTGCTCGACGACCTGGACGGCGTTCGAGGACGTGCAGCAGTAGTCGGTCTCCGCCTTGACCTCTGCCGTCGTGTTCACGTACATCACGACGACGGCGCCCGGGTGCTGCGCCTTCCAAGCGCGCAGCTCGTCGGCGGTGATCGAGTCCGCCAGCGAGCAGCCTGCATCCAAATCGGGCAGTAGCACGGTCTTGTCCGG
>JBPCPH010000132.1:0-5041 GCA_050999415.1 Thermoleophilaceae bacterium | reverse complement strand
CGCTCGAGCCGGTCGAGCGCTTCGGCGAGCAGGTCCACTCGCATGCCGTCCGAATCGACCTCGATCTGGGTGACGTCGGCCTGGTAGGACGAGAACACCGGCACGGCGCCGGGGTAGGTGGGCGCCTCGGCCACGACGACGTCGCCGGGGTCGATCAGCGCCTTGCACACGAGGTCGATCACCTGCTGCCCGCCGGTCGTGACGATCACGTCGTCGGCGTCCGCGCGCATGCCCTCGGCCGCCATCACCTCGGCGATCCGCGCCTTGGCCTCGCCGAGACCCTCCGTGGGCCCGTACTGGAGCGCGCGCGCGCACGAGTTGCCGGCGATCTTGTGGGTGATCGCCGCGAAGGTCTCCGGCGGAAAGCTCGTCGTGTCCGGCAAGCCGCCCGCGAGTGAGATCACCTCGGGACGCGCGGTGACCGCCATCAGGTCGCGCATCGCCGACGACTTCATGACCCGTGTGCGCGCGGCGAACAGGTCCGCGTAGCGCTCGAGGTCGCGACTGGTGGAGCGCGCCGGTCGTTCCTGGGTGGCCACCCGCACGTGCTCGCGCCGGCCCGCGGGACCCCTCCCCGCTCCGCGTCCGTGGTCCTCTATCGTCATTCCGCCCTCTGAGCGTACCGACCGTCAGGTCCCGCATCAGCCTCTTCTTCGACATCGCCCAGGGCGCCGGCCTCGCGAGCGCGACCGGTGTCCGCCCGTTCCTTCCGCCGCTCCTCGCCGGCGCGCTGGCGCGCGGGGACCTCGGGCTGGACTTCGACGGCACCGGCTACGCGTTCCTTGAGTCGCCGGCCTTCCTCGCCGCGATCCTTGCGCTGGCGGTCGGCGCGTACGCCCTCGAGCGGGCGCGGGGGCCGGCCGCGGACGGCGTGCGTTCGAGAAGCGCGGCACCGAGCGGCGGCGAGCCGCCCCTCCGCGACCCGGTCACGCTCGTGCTGTCGGCGCTGGCCGTGGCACTTGGCGCGCTCCTGTTCGCCGGATCGCTCGCCGCGGCGGACGCCGACGCATGGCCGGGCCTTCTCGCGGGAGCCGCCTGCGCGCTGATCGGCTTCGTGGCGGTTGGCGGCCTGATCGGCCGGGTTCGCCGCCGCCTCGACGCCTCCGCCGCCGGCCTGCTGCCGGTATGGGCCGACGCCGTGGCGTTGGCGCTCGCGGCCGTGGCCGTGCTGTTCCCGCCCGCGGCGCTGCTCGGAGTTGCCGCGCTCGTCTACGTGCTCATGAGCACCCGCCGCGCGGGCGCCCAGAAGTACGAGGGGCTCAGGATCCTGAGGTGAGCGCGTGAAGAAGCTCGTCCTCGCCGTCATCGACTCGCTGAAGCCCGAGATGCTCGACCGAGCGATCGCGGAGGGCCGCGCGCCCGCGCTGGCGGAGCTCGTCAAGCGCGGCACCTACGTCCGCGACTGCGTCTCGGCCTTCCCGTCCGTCACCCCGGTCGCGGCCGCCAGCATCGCCACCGGGCTCGGGCCCGACGGGCACGCGATCCCGTCGATGAACTGGTACCACCGCGGCGAGGAGCGCTACGTCGAGTACGGATCGTCGTTCCAGGCCACGCGGACTTTCGGAATCGTCCGCTCGCTCTACGACACGGTCTACAACATGAACCTCACGCACCTATCGCAGGCGAGCCCGACCGTGTTCGAGCGCCTCGAGGATCGTGGGCTGCGCGCGGCCGGCACGACCTACTTGATCTACCGCGGCCGCACACGGCACGAACCCGAGGTCGACGGGGTCTACTCACGCGTCGCCCGCGCCGCGCAGTTTCGCCACGCCACCTGGGGCCCGACCGAGCTCTTCTACGCCGACCTGTTCGCGTCGCGCCGCACCGACTGCCGCTCGACGCTCGGGATGCCCGGCCAGCGCGACCAGCACACGGGCTGCGTGTGCGCCCACATGGTGGAGGAGGATCTCGCCGACTTCATCCTCTGCTCGCTGCCCGACAACGACACCTACTCGCACAGGCGCGGGCCGTTCGCCCAGGTCACCTCGATCGCCGTGGCGGACCGGGCGCTCGAGCGGATCATGCATGTGGCCGGCGGGCCCGACCGCTTCCTCGAGGACCACGCGGTGGTCGTCATGTCGGACCACTCACAGACGGCTGTCGAGCGGATCCTGGACCTCCGGGAGGCGATGGACGAGGACTGGCGCGTGCTGCTCCCCGAAGACCCGGTCCCGGAGGACGCCGAGGTCGCGGTTTCGCCGACCGCGCGATTCGGGATGGTCTACGTGCTCGACCCCGATGCCCGCGCCCGCGTCGCGCCAAGGATCGCCCGCCGCCTGATCGACCTCGAAGGCGTGGACCTGGTGGCCCGGCGCGACGGCGACGAGGCGATCGTTGCCGGCGACGGCGGCGAGCTTCGCTTCGCGCCCGGTGGGGACCTCCGAGATGTCCGCGGCGGGGCCTGGAGTCTGGAGGGCGACCTCGAGACGCTCGAGCTGGCGACGGGCGACGGACGCATCAGCAGCGACGCCTACCCGCTCGCGCTCGAGCGCTTGTGGGCCGCGCTCGGCTGCTCCGAGATGGGCGACGTGCTGGTCTCGGCAAAGCCCGGATACGAGCTCGTGGACTGGGGCGGAGCCAGCCACATCGGCGGTGGCAGCCACGGGTCGCTCCACCGCGGGGACTCCCTCGGGGCGCTGATCCTGTGTGGCGTCGAGGCAGCCGCGCCGGCGCCCGAGCAGTGGATGCTTCGAGACGTGACGCCGATGATCTGCGACCACTTCTCGATACCCTCGTGACGATGGGCGACGAGAGCTTGGCGCCGGCCTCGCCGGCGGTCCCGCGCGTGCATACGCGCGTCCGCCACGGAATCCGCCGCCCCCACAACTGGTTCCAGCTCGTCAAGTTCTGCGTCGTCGGCGGCTCCGGCTTCGTCGTGAACCTGACGGTGTTCGCGCTCGCCGCCGAGGCGTTCGGCCTGCACCACCTCGAGAGCGCTGCGGTGGCGTACGTCGTTGCAGTGACCAACAACTTCCTCTGGAACCGTCACTGGACGTTTCGCGCGCAGGACGGGCACGCCGGCTTTCAGGCCGCCCGCTTTCTCGCCGTCAGCACGGCGGCGGCGTTGCTTGCCGCCGCGATCCTCGAGGTGCTCGTGAGCGTCGTCGGGGTCGCGGAGCTGCCGGCTCAGGCGATCTCGATTGTGATGGCCACGCCGCTGAACTTCGTCGGGAACAAGATGTGGAGCTTCGGCCGGCGACACGCGAACGCCGCCGCCTGAGCGCGACGCCGGCCGGGCCTCGAAGCCGATCGGCTCGGCGCGTGCGGGCGGCCGGAGCAACCCTGGCGATCGCGATGGCCGGTGCGGCCTGGCTCGCGCCGCCGGTCGCGGCTCAGGAGCTGGAGGAGGCGGAGCGGCTCGACCAGCCGCCGGTCGGGTACGAGCTCACTCCGAGCGACGCGGTAAAGATCGCGAGGAGCACGCCTGAGGCGCGTGGCGAGCGGCGTGAGCACCCCGACCTCGAGCCGGCCGCGTACACGGACGGGCCCGGCCGCTGGCAGGTCAGCTTCACCGCTGACGGCGACGAGCTCGCGCAGGTCCAGATCGACGATCGAAGCGGCCTCGTGCTCGAGGCGTGGACCGGCGCACAGGTCGCCTGGCGGATGGCGCGCGGATACGAGGGCGCCTTCGGCGGGAAGCTCCACGCGCCCTATGTCTGGCTTCCGCTGTGCTCGCTCTTCCTGCTTCCGTTCGTCGATCCGCGGCGCCCGTTTCGGGTACTGCACCTGGACCTCCTGGTGCTTCTGGCATTCGGCGTCTCGCACCTGTTCTTCAACCGCGGCGAGATCTTCTGGTCGGTGCCGCTCGTCTACCCCGTCTTGCTCTATCTGCTCGCCCGCATGCTGTGGGTCGGCTTCCGCCCGCGCGAGCGGCGCGAGCGGCTCGTGCCCTTCGTCCCGGCGATCGCGCTGGCGCTCGGATTGCTGTTCCTGGTCGGCTTCAGGGTCGCGCTGAATGTCGCGGACACGAACGTGATCGACGTCGGGTACGCGGGCGTGATCGGCGCCGACCGGGTCGCCGACGGCGAGGGCTTGTACGACGGCGACTTCCATGGCGAGAACGAGCACGGCGACACCTACGGCCCGGTCAACTACCTCGCCTACCTGCCCTTCGAGCAGCTGCTGCCGTGGAGCGGGGACTGGGATGACCTCCCGGCCGCTCACGGGGCAGCCATCGCGTTCGACCTGCTCACGATCGTCGGCCTCTTCCTGCTCGGGCGACGGCTGCGTGCCGGGCCCGAGGGCAGGCTGCTCGGGCTTTCGTTGGCGTTCGCTTGGGCCAGCTACCCGTACACGCTGTTCGTGCTCGCTTCAAACGCCAACGACTCGCTCGTGGCGATGCTGGTGGTCTACGCGTTGCTGGCCGTCACGTCGGCGCCGGGACGGGGCGCGCTGCTCGGGCTCGCGGCGGCCGCGAAGTTCGCCCCGCTGGCGCTCGCGCCGCTGTTCGCGCGCGGGGCCGACGGCGCGTCCGCAGACGGTCGCAGGGGGTGGGGCGCCCGCGTGCGCGGCGCGGTCCTGTTCACCGTCGCGTTCGGTGCGGTGGTCGCGGCCAGCGTCGCCCTCTTCGTCCCCGACGACGGGCTGCGCGAGCTGTACGACAGGACGGTGGGCTATCAGGTCGGTCGCGACTCGCCATTCAGCGTCTGGGGACAGGTCGGCTCGCTCGACTGGTTGCACACCGCGGTCAAGGTGGGGGTGGTCGCGCTTGCCCTGGCGGTAGCCGTTGTGCCGCGCCGCCGCGGGCCCGTTCAGGTGGCCGCGCTGGCCGCGGCGGTCGTGATCGCGCTCCAGCTCGCCGCGACGCACTGGTTCTATCTCTACGTAGTCTGGTTCGCGCCGCTCGCGTTGGTGGCGATGTTCGCCAGCTACCGTGGCGATGCCGGCGGCGCCACGCCCGTCGGCGGGGCGCCCCTCGCGCGCGCCGGCGAGGAGCCGACCGAGGCGCGCGTGGCAGTGCCGGCATGAACAGGGCGCCGAAGCTGCTCGCGGTCGCGGCGCTCGCGGTCGCGTGGGTCGTGACCCTGACGCTCGCTCCGTG
>JBPCPH010000124.1:0-3988 GCA_050999415.1 Thermoleophilaceae bacterium | reverse complement strand
GCATCAGGTTCGCGATGAAGACCTGCTTCTCGCGGTCCTTGGGCTCCATCACGTAGGCGCCCGGCGAGCGGACGAGCTGGGTGACGACGACGCGCTCGGTGCCGTTGATGATGAACGTGCCCCACTCCGTCATCCACGGGAAGTCCCCCATGAAGACGGACTGCTCTCGGATCTCGCCGGTCTCGCGGTTCTGGAAGGCGACCTTCACGGTGAGCGGCCGCGCGTAGGTGAGATCCTTCTCGCGGCACTCGGAGATCGACGCGACCGGGTCGTCGAAGGTGATCTCCTCGAAGACGACCGCCAGGTTGCCCGTGTAGTCCTCGATCGGCGAGACGTCGTCGATCGTTTCCCGTAGGCCGCCCTTCTCGGGATCGACGAGACTGTCGAACGACACCTTCTGGATGTCGATCAGGTTGGGGAGGTCGAGGGCGTTCTCGAGCCGCGCGAAGCTGCGACGCGAGCGCGGGGCATCAACACGTGCCAAGGGTCCAACTCCTTTGGAGGTTCGGGCGGAGAACAGCGAGGGACCGCGCGAAGCGCGACCGCCAAATATAGCACAGCAGAGCACGCCCCTACGGGGCGGTGAAACGGGCCTCACGGTCCCCGCTCCGAGGCCCCGCGGTATGTGGCGGGGCGCTCCCGAGGAGCGGCTTCGGCTATAGGCCGACGCCCAGAGTACCGGATTTTGGGAGGCTCATGGGGTGCTCGCCAAGCTGCTCCGCTCCCTCGCCCGCGCGCGTATTGCGCTGCTCCTCACCGCGGTGGGCGCCGGCCTTGTCGTCGTGATCCTGCTGGCCGGGGGGAACGATCGCGGCGGCGAGGGCGAGGGCGGCGCCGATGCGCCGGCGATGGGGACCCGGGCCTGCGAGGAGGCCCGCGTCACCGAGCGCGTGAGCGGCGAGGCCTCCGAGGAGGCGACCGCGACCGCGCGGCGCGAGGTCTCCGTCACGGAGGAGGCGACGGCGACCGTGCCGATCGCCGGGGGCGGCACCGTCGAGGCCACGGCGACCGTCACCGAGAGCGGCGCGATCGAGACCAAGGCGAGCGCGACCGAGTCGGCGAGAGCGGCCGAGCAGGCGTCTGGCGAGGGGCGGGCGTGCGCGCGGGCGGCGACTCGCAAGGCCGCGTGGGCGCGGGCGCGGGAAGGGGCCGAGGCGGAGGCGACGGAGGAGGCGAGCCGCGCCGCCGAGCGGGCCGCGGTCGCGCGCGCGGCACGAGAGGCGCGCACCGCGGCGGACGAGGCCGCTCAACAGGCCGCGGATGGAGAGGCGGAGCGGGAGGCGGCCGAGCTCCGAACGGAACTCAGGTCGCGCGCGCGAGAGAATGCCGTGGCGCAGGCAACCCGCGCGGCGGAACGCCGGGCCGCCGGGGTGGAGTAAGGGCTCCCTGCACGCCCCGCAACCTTCGGACGACGTTTGATGAGTTGTCCACCCCAGAGGATGGCTAACTCAGCAAACGTGGCCCGTGGGCGACCGGGGCGCGGCCCGCCGAAGCTACTTCAGCTCGACCGTGCCGCCCGCCTCCTCGATGTCGGCCTTGAGCTTGTCCGCCTCCTCGCGCTCGATGCCCTCCTTGACGGGCTTCGGCGCCTCGTCCACGAGCGCCTTCGCCTCCTTGAGGCCGAGCCCGGTGGCGGCGCGGACGACCTTGATCACCTGGATCTTCTTCTCGCCGGAGCCGGTCAGAACGACGTCGACCGTGGTCGACTCCTCCTCGGCCTCCGCCTCCGCCCCACCCGGGGCGCCGGCTGCGGGCGCCGCCGCCGCGACCGCCGTGGCGGACACGCCGAACTCCTCTTCGAGCGCCTTGATGCGCTCCGAGAGCTCGAGCACCGAGATGCCCTTGAGCTCGTCGATCCACTTCTGCGTGCTGGTTGCCATCTAGCTCTCCTTCGCTTCTGCCTCTTCCGAGGCCTCTGATTGCTCGTCCGACGCTTCCGCCTCGGTTGAAGTCTCTTCCCCGATCAGTCCCTCATCCTGGATCTGGCCGAGCTGGAGGGCGAGACCCTGGATCATCGACGCGAGTCCGCGCACCAGCCCAGTCAGCGGCGCCGCGAGCACGCCCACGAACTGGCCCTGAAGCGCGTCGCGTCCGGGCAGCCGGGCGATCGACTCGATCTGCTCGATGGTGAGCGGCTCCCCGTCCATCGTCCCGCCCTTGAACGCCAGCAGCTGGTGCTCGCGCCGGAAGGTCGCGACCGCCTTTGCCGCCAGGGCCGCGTCGCCCTTCACGAACGCAAACGCGGTCGGGCCCTCCAAGACTTCCTTGAGCGAGTCGGCGCCGGCCTTGTCGGCGGCGCGCGAGGTGAGCCGATTCTTCACGACGCGAAAGCTCGCGTCCGCCTCGCCAAGGCGCGTCCGCAGCTCGACGGCCTGCGTCACCGACAGCCCGCGATAGTCGATCGCGAACACGGCGTCGGCGTCCGCGATTTGCGCCGCCACCTCATCTACGACGGTTGCTTTCTGTTCCTTGTTCATTCGCTGTCTCGGTTCGGGTCTGTTCTCGCCAAAGAAAGAGCCCGCGCAAGCGGGCTCGGGTCGCGGAGCTCGATGATCCGCCGCCGGCCGCCTGCCAGGGACTCACGCCACCCGCTTTAGCGGTGGCTGCCGAGGGTCTCGGGCGTCACTCTCTGGTGGGCCCGAGAGCTTAGCGGGCCTGTGCCTCAAGCCTTCATCATCCGCGCGAGGAGCCGGTCGCGTAGGCGGTCGCTGGTCAGGCTCTGAAAGCGCGCCTGCAGCTTGGCGTCGACGCCGACCAGGTAACGCGTCCGAGGACGGGTGGCGGTGAGCGCGTGGGCGACGACCTCGGCGACCCGCCGCGGCGGAATGCCGCGTTCGCCGGTCTTGCGTCCCAGCTCGCTGAACCGATCGAGAGAGGCTCCATAGACCCGGTCGGCCTCCGGGTCGAGGCGCTCGCGGAACGTCTTGGCCGTGGACGCGCCCTTTCCCCAGATCGGAGTGTCGATCGACCCCGGCTCGACGATCGCCACGCGCACCCCGAGCGGCCCCAGCTCCTGTCGGAGCGAGTCGCCGATCGCCTCGATCGCGAACTTGGAGGCGTTGTAAGGGCTCATGAAGGGGAACGCCATCCGGCCGCCGATCGAGCTCATGAAGACGATCCGCCCGCGGCGTTGCCGAAGCTGGGGTAGGAACGCCTGGGTTACCGCCACCTGGCCGGTCACGTTGATCTCGAGGACCCGACGGAACTCCTCGAGCGGGATGTTCTCGAGCGGTCCCGCCCCCTGCACCCCGGCGTTGTTGACGAGCCCGACGAGCCCTCCGTCGGCGGCCTCTGCCACGCGTGCCGCGGCGGCGTGGGTGGCGGCCTCGTCCGTCACGTCGAGGATCAGCGGCTCGAGCGCACCAGAGGCCTCGACGCGGAGGCGCTTCCCGTCCTCCTCCCTGCGCACGCCCGCGAAGACGTGAAACCCGAGCTCGTCCAGGTGTAGGGCGCAGGCCCTGCCGATCCCGCTCGAGCTGCCCGTCACGACCACGGCGCCCCGACTCGCGCTCACGCGGGTGATACTAGGTCAGGCGACCGCCTCGGCGGCCTCTTCCTCTTCCTTGATTTCCTCGATGATGTCGCGCGTTCGTCCCGGGTCCACACGCACGCCCGGGCCCATCGTCGTCGCGAGCGTGATCGTCCGCAGGTAGCGGCCCTTGGCCGCTGCGGGCTTGGCGCGGATCAGCTCGTCCACCAGCGCGGCGTAGTTCTCGAGCAGCGGACGGGCCTCGAAGTCGGTGCGCCCGATCGTCACGTGGACGATCGCAGAGCGGTCGGTGCGGTACTCGACCTTGCCCGCCTTCGACTCCTGCACGGCGCGCCCGACATCCTCGGTGACTGTCCCGACCTTCGGGTTCGGCATCTTCCCCTGGGGGCCGAGGATGCGCCCGAGTCGCCCCACGGTGGGCATCATGTCCGGTGTCGCAATCGCGACGTCGAAGTCGGTGAAGCCGTCCTGGATGCGCTGGGCGAGGTCGTCGTCGCC
>JBPCPH010000116.1:0-3474 GCA_050999415.1 Thermoleophilaceae bacterium | reverse complement strand
GCGCCTCGGACACCGTGAGGCCGAAGCCCTCCCTGGTGGACTTCTGGATCACGACGTCCGCCTGCGACTGGAACGCGTTCACCTCGATCGCCCCGACGTTGTTCAGGTTGTTGAGGATCATGATGTCGGGGTCGCCGGCGGCGTACTCGAGCGTGGAGTTGAAGTACGTCCAGCCCTCGGGGTCGTCGGTGGCCATCGAGCCGACCAGCGCGAGCTGGACGTCGGGCATCGCTTCGGTCACCCGGCGGTAGGCGTCGATGACTCCGATCGGGTCCTTCCACGGGTCGAAACGCGACACCTGGCACATCAGAGGCCGGTCGATGTCGAGGCCGAACTGGTCGCAGACGAACGCAGCGTCCTCGGGCGAGAGCCGCATGTTCTTAGGCGACAGGGGATCGATCGCCGGCGGGCAGATGTGGACGCTGCCGTTCGTGGCGGCGAGGCTCTCCGGCACGTACTGCTCGAGGTGGAAGACGGACGCGTCGTACTCCGAGATGATCGGCACCATGCGTGCGATCGTGGGCGGATGCGGCGTCGACAGGTCGATGTGGCAGCGCCAGACCCAATTGCTTGCCTTCTCGGGGACGTGGCGCCGGATAGCCGCCGGCTGGGGGTCGTGCACGATGATCACGTCCCAGCCGCCCTCGAGCTCGCGCGCGTTCATCTCGTTGTACTGCTCCCAGACGCCCCACTCCTCGGGGCTGAGGTCGAGCGGGTTGCCCTGGAGCGCGTTGTGGAGGACCTTCGTGGCGTTGAAGAACTCCTCGCGGCCGACGATCACCTGCCACTCGCTCTCGATGCCGACGTCCTTCATCAGCGGCACCAGCGCGTAGAGGATCTCTGAGACGCCGCCGCCGAACGCGGTCGCGGAGAGGTGGAGGACGCGCAGGCCCTCGAGGTCCGCGGCGAGGTCGCGGATCTCGTGGGTCAGCGGCCGGCCGACCAGATGCGTGTAGTCGGCGAGTGTCTTCGACCCGACCGGTACCGGTTGCAGCAAGGCTCCTCCTCGTGGGTGGTCAGGCCGGGCGCCCTGCGCGCGGACAGATGCCTGCCGCGGTTCGCAGGCGGGCGGGCGCGGAGCCTATCCGGCGGGAGCGGCGAGCCGCTTGACGAGCCGGATCGCGCCGGCCTCGAAGCGGAAGTCGTCCACGGTCGCCGCGATGATCGCATGGGAGAGGTCGCGCTCCTCCTCGGAGACTTCGCCCCCACCGTCGCATTGGATCGCGATTGCCAGGTCGCTTTCGCCCAGCTCGAACTCGAAGCGCAGGGTTCCATCGGTCGCGGGGTCGGCCACCGGCTCGAGCGGGCCGGCCGCAGGCGGCGCCGGCGCGAGCGAGTCAGCCCGTTCCCTCGCCCCGCCGACGAAGGCGCTCGCCGCCTCCGTCACCGCCAGCTTCAGGTCGGCCACGTCCTCCTCCCCGAGCGGCGTCAGCCGGCAAATTGCCGACAGGGCGAGCCGCGCGAGCACCACATACCCCGGACGCGCCGGCACCTCGAGCGAGACCACCTGGCCGTTCGGCCCCTGCGCGCTGTCGCGCACGCTTGTCATGCTCCTCCGACATTCCGCGTGGGCCGCGCTCCTAAACCCGGGGCGCGGACGCGTCGCGACGCTGGTGGTCGAGCCGGAGCCGCTCGATCCCGCCGTCGATCGAGTCGAGGATGCGCTCGTGGAGCGCCCGGTTCGACGACGCGACGACCGACATCTGGTGGGAGTGGTCCGACCCGAGCAGCGGCCGTGCAGCGAGCGAGTCGCCACTCGCGTCGGTAACAACGGCGCCGGCCTCCTCCAGGCACAGGAGGGCGGCGGCTAGGTCGTACGGCGCGTTGTTGAGGACCGCGCCGCCCCCCACGCGGCGGAACTCAGCGAGCATCCCCGGCACCTCCGCCGCGATGCGCGGACCGGGCTCGACGTAGGCGTCGAGCTGTCCGGTCAGCACGCGCGTCATGTCGTAGGCGGCTGAGCCGAGCTCGAAAGTGGCGCCGCCCACCGACGAGGCATCGATCAGCTCGCTGAGGACCTCGCAGGTCGCGCGCGCAGGACGACCCCGCAAGCCGTACGCCCAGAACATCCGCTCCACCTCTTCGGTGCGCGATAGCCGGGGAGGCGGCCCCTCGAGCAGCCCGCGGCCGCGTTCGGCGCAGAAGACCGTCCCAGACGGGATCTCGACCACGCATGCCGCCGTCACCTCGCCCGCGGTGACCCCTTCGCGAAGCGGCGCGACGGCTACCGACACGCAGCACGACTCGAGTCCCGCGAGCGCCGGTCGCGTGCCGTCGATCGGATCCACGACGAGGACCTCGCGCGGCGAGGGGTCGCGAGCGCCGGCGGCCGGCACGACGAGCCCGCGGTCCTCCGAGTAGAGCGCGATGTCCGGCGCCTCACTCGCGAGGTACTCGCCGAGGAAGCGCTCCGCCTCGGCATCGATCGCGAACGTGACATCGCCGGGCTCGGTCGAGTCCGGCCCCTGCGCTCGGCCGGCATGCGCGCGCCCGTCGCGCCCTCCGAGCAGCGGGAGCAGGTGCCCGCGCAGCGCCACGGCCACGCGGCGCGCGAGGTCGGCGCCGGAGGGCACTAGCCGACTGATTCCACGACTCCCCGCGCGCACACGGCTGCGGAATCAGTCATCTAGCCGGTTCCCGAGCGGAGCTCGCGCGCGTCCAGCGTGACCTCCACGTCGCGGCGCTCGTCGCCGCGGATTACGGTGAGCTCGACCTCAGCGCCCGGCTCTCTGCCCTCGATCAGGTCGGCGAGCCCGGTGTCATCGTTGAGCTCCTCGCCGTCCACGGCCACGATCACGTCCCCGCCCTCGGGGATGTCGCGCTGGCCCTGAAACTCGGTCGTGTCGTCGCCGACCTCGAGTCCGGCCTCCTCGGCCGGGCTCCCGTCGGCCACGCCCACCACGAGCGCACCCGCCTCCGCGTCCACGCCGATGTGGTCGGCGAGCTGCGGGTAGAGGTCCTGCGAGCTGACGCCGAGGAAGCCGTAGGAGACGGTCCCGTCGTCGCGAAGCTGCTCGAGCGAGCGCTGGATGGTGTCCACCGGGATCGCGAATCCCACGCCGACGCCTCCGCCGCTCGTGGACCGGATCTGCGCGTTGATCCCGAGGACGCGCCCCTGGGCGTCCAGGAGCGGTCCGCCCGAGTTCCCCTGGTTGATCGCGGCGTCGGTCTGGATCGCGTTCCCGATCTGAAAGCGGGTAAGCGACTGGATGTCGCGATCGATGGCCGATATCACGCCGACCGAGAGCGACTGGCGCTCGCCGAACGGACTCCCGATGGCGGCGACCGGCTGGCCGACGCTGAGCTGGTCGGAGGAGCCGAGCTCGAGCGGCGTCAGCGACAGCCCGGCCGGGTCGATCTCGAGCAGGGCGACGTCCGCGAACGGGTCGGTGCCCACGATCCGGGCGGCCACCCGGTTGCCGTCGGCGAACTCGACGTAGACCTCCTCGGCCCGCTCGAGGCCGCCGCCGAGCC
>JBPCPH010000084.1:0-2680 GCA_050999415.1 Thermoleophilaceae bacterium | reverse complement strand
TGTCGACTAGCCGCAGGCGAAGCATGAGCCGCTCGCGATCGGAGCACGAGCGCAGCCGGCGGGCCACCGCGTCGCGGTAGTCGACGAGCTCGTAGCCGCCGTCGTCCGCGCCCATCCAGCGATCGGCCAGGCTCTCGTCCTCGCCCCCGTCCATGGGCACGTCGAGCGAGGACGTGCGCGCGGATGCGCCCGCCTCCTCGGCCTCGTCGACCTCCTGCGGAGTCAACCCCGACGCCTCGGCCACCTCGTCCGGCGTCGGCGTCCGGCCGAGTTCGACCTCGAGCCGCCGCGACGTCCCCCTGACCCGCACGGCCCGGTCGCGCATCCGGCGTGGCACGTAGACCGGCCAGCCGAAGTCGCGCGCGTGCCGCTTCAGCTCGCCGAGGATCGTCGGCACCGCGAAGCTCGAGAACGCGAACCCGCGACTCACGTCGAAGCCGTCGATCGCCTTGAGCAGACCGATGCTCGCGACCTGCACGAGGTCGTCGGAGGCGTCCCGTGCGCCGCCGAACCGCCGCGCAAGGCCGCGCGCGAGCGGCATGTAGCGGTCGATCAGCCGGCTCCGGGCCGCTTCGTCGCCGAATCGCTGCCAGCGAGTCACGAGGCGGTGCTCCCGCTTCCGGTCGGCGGGGGTGCTGCGTACGGCCTGCCGTCTTTCGGCAGGAGCCACTTGAGTGGACACGACCGCATCCCTCCTTCAAAAGCGCGCCCCGCCATGCGGACGGCGGGGCTTGGGCCGGTCACCTAAGAAGCGCGAGCGCGCAGCTCGCTTATGTTGCGTCTTTGTACCCGCGCCGGGGGATCCAAAACCTCACCCCGGGGGGCGAATTTGCCTAACCCCGGGGTAACCCCTGATCGGCACGCCCCGAGGCGCCCGCGCGCGCGTCGTCGAGGTACTCCTCCACCACGTCGATCAGCCGCCGGCGCGAGCTGCGGGCCTCGGCGCGAAGGCGTTCGAAAGCCTGCTGCTCGTCGAGCCCGTCTCGCTCCATGAGCATCCCCTTGGCCCGCTCGATCCGCGCCCGACGGCCGAACGCCTGGCGCAGCCGCTCGTACTCCTCGAACCGGTTGAGCGCCACGTTGATCGCGCCGCGCAGCTCGTCGTGATCGGCCGAGTCGAGGTGGGCGAAGATTCCGCGGTCGGCCGCGCGGGCGATGAAGTCGGGGTTGGCATCCTCGACGAGCGCCATCACTGGGCAGTCGGTGTCGTGCATGATCTCGGTGATCAGCTCCAGCGCGTGGTCGGTGTCGTCGTGAAGCGCGACGATCGCGACGTCAGGTTGGTGAGCGGCCGTGGCCTTCGCGACGCCGGGGATGTCCACCTCGACCGCGATGACCTCGTGCCCGAGATCGCTGAGCGCATTCGACACCGGGGCGAGGTAGACGCGCCGCTCGTCGGCGACGAGGATGCGCAGGTCCTTCGGCTGGTTGGCCGCCATCGTGTGGGTATTAAACAGGTGAGGCCCGAACTCGGGGCGGACGAGTAGCGACTCGACCTGGAGGCGCGTTTGACGCTGGCAGCGACGACGAGCTGGGAGTGGGCGGCGCTAGCCGTGGCGACGCTCGCGGTCGTCTACGTCGGACTGGTTGTCGCCCTGGCGCTGGCCGGCCGCCCTGGATCGGCTCGGGCGCTCGCGAGGTTCATTCCCGACGCGCTCGTGCTGTTTCGCAGGCTGATGGCCGACGAGCGCGTGCCGCGGCGGCGCAAGGTCGCGCTCGCGCTCGGCGTCGCCTACCTCGCCATGCCGATCGACCTCGTGCCCGACCTGATCCCGGTGGCAGGGCAGATCGACGACGCGCTCGTGGTCGCGATCCTCCTCCGCTACCTGCTCCGCGGGGCAGGACCGGCGCTGCTCGAGGAGCTCTGGCCCGGGCCCGACGAGTCGCTGCGTGCGCTGCTGCGGCTGGCGTTCGGAGCGTCGGCGCGTTGACGCGGGGGCGCGCGCGGTCCGCCCAAGTCACGCGTCGTTAACGCAGCCTCTTGGCGGCGGCGTAGGCTTCTGGCGAGCATGCTCCGTCGCCGCAGGCGCCCGCCCCCAACGCCGATCTTCGCCACAGGCGCCGCCGATCGGCGGCGCCGACGTCGCGCGCGTCGCCTCGCGGTTGCCGGCGTGCTGGCGCTCGCACTGCTCGCTGCGGCGGCGGCCTTGACCGCCCCGGAGGTCACGGAGCAGACGGCCGGTCCGAGCGCGGATCGGCCCGCGGTCCAGGACCGCGGCGTCGCGGCCGGCGCCGCCCCAGCCGTCGCACGCTTTCCCGCGGCTCCGGCCCTCGCGGCGACACGGCGCTACGCGCAAGACCGAGACGGCGAGGTCTCGTTCGCCGTGGTCGACAGCCGCGGCGAGCTTCGCGGGACGGACGTGGACCGGAGCTTCGCCTCGGCGAGCGTCGTGAAGGCGATGCTGATGGTCGCTTACCTCGACCAGCTCGAAGACGACGGCCTCCCGATCGGGGCCGAGGGCCGCGCCCTGCTCGACCCGATGATCCGCGTCTCCGACAACGCGGCGGCGACGCAGGTCTACGCGCTCGTCGGCACCAGCGGCCTCGAGGAAGTGGCCGAGAGCGCGGGCATGGAGGACTTCACCGCTTCGCCGGCGTGGGGCGAATCGAGCATCACGGCGGCGGACCAGGCGCGCTTCTTCGCGCGCATCGACACGCTCGTCCCCGCCGACGACCGTGA
>JBPCPH010000057.1:0-3898 GCA_050999415.1 Thermoleophilaceae bacterium | reverse complement strand
CGCCGTTCTCGCCCGCGCCCAGGATCAGCACACGCCGCTGTTCGAGGTCCCCGAGCGCCGCATGCGCGAGGTCCACCGCGACCGTGGACACCGACGTGCGTCCCCGGCTCAGCGCCGTCTCGGTGCGTACGCGCTTGCCGGTGGCGAGCGCGTCGCGGAACAGGCGGTTCGAGATCGGGCCCGTCACCCCCTCCACAAGCGCCAGCTCGTAGGCTCGCTTGACCTGGCCCTGGACCTCGGCCTCGCCGACGATCATCGAGTCGAGTCCGGAGGCGACCGAGAACAGCTGCCGCGCGGCCTCGGCGCCGCGGAACGAGTAGATCCGGCCCAGCAGCTCCGTGGGCCGGATGCCGGCGTGGCGGGAGAGCGCGGAGAGCGCCACGTTCTCGGCTTCGACAGGGTCGTCGGCGACGAGATGGAGCTCCGTGCGGTTGCAGGTCGAGATCGCGACGGCCTCGTGGATCGAGGCGTCGCCCACCAGCTCGCGCAGCGTCCCCGCGGCGCGTCCTTCGGGCAGTGCGAGCCGCTCGCGGAGCGCCACCGGGGCCGTCTTGTGCGAGATCCCCAGCGCGAGCAGCACGCCGTTCATCGGCGCCGTCCCGACAGCACTGAAATCCGCTGGCCGGGCCGCCCGACGCTCACGGCTCCGGCTCCGGCTCCTCGACGAGCCGCGCGAGCGACTCGAGCTCGCGCTCGATTCGCGCGACCTTCGTGCCGATGATCGCGACGTAGACGACGATGAGCGTCACGAAGACGATGTACGCCGCCGCTACGTAGGCGCCCGCGCCCGAGACGGGGTCCGGCATGTCAGACCATCTCAGGCGGAGGTCGGGTGCGCCGGGACCGTGGCGACCGCGCCGCCGTCCGCCCCCGCGCCCGCGGGAACCGGACCGCGCCCCTCCGCGCGGCGCTCGGACTGGAGCTCGAGTCGCGCCCGCAGGCGCTTCAGCTGCTGCGCCGCGTGCTTGGCTGACAGCTCGAGCTTCCACAGCGTCACGAACAGCAACGCCATCGCCAGGAGCGAGACCATCAGCGTCAGGAACATCTCGCCCGGCAGGTCGCCGCCGGTCTGCGAAAAGACTCGCGGATGGAGCACCTGCTCGGCGAGCCGCACCGCCACGAAGTTGAGCGGCACGAACGCGCCGGCCGTGATCGCGAACACCGACGAGTAGCGCGCCTGGCGGTCCGGGTCCTCGATCGAGAAGCGCAGCGGGAAGTACACGCAGTAGAGGAGGAACACGATCAAAAAGGAGACGAGCACCGGCTCCTCCCAGCGCCACCAGTGACCCCACGAAGCCTTGGCCCAGATCGAGCCGGTCACGAGCACGCCGACGCCGAGGATGATCGACAGGTGGATCGCGACGTAGGACCGAAGGTCCCACGAGCGGTCCCGCGAGCGCAGGTGCTTGATCGCCATCAGGCCGGCCGCCACGAAGCCGAGCAAGGCGACGATCGCCATCGGCACGTGCACGTAGAAGATCTTCTGACTGAAGCCCTGATCGGCCTCGATCGGCGCGTAGAAGAAGATCAGGACCGCTGCGGCCGCGGTGGCCACGGCGGTTGCGATCGAGAGAGGCCGGAGGCCGCTTCCGTACACGGGCTAGCTAGTCCTCCAAGAGAAAGTCAAAGACAGCGAGGGAAACGAGCACGAAAACCGTATCGTAGAGGGCCAGGAACGCCAGCCAGCCGCCGAGGCCCTCGGCCTCCTGCGGCGCAGCCAGGAGCGGCTCGGTGGCGGATGCGCCGGCGATGACCACCGGCACCAGGAGCGGCAGCAGGAACAGCGGCACCACGAGCTCGCGCACGCGCGTCTCGGCGGCCAGCGCGGCCACCAGCGCGCCGATCGCCGCGAGCCCGAGGTCGGCGACGAGGAGCACCGCGAGCAGCTCCGGCAGCGCGCCGCCGAGGCCGGGAGAGAGAAGCAGCAGGGCGAACGCCGGCACCGCGACGAGCTCGAGCAGCACCAGGTAGAGGAACAGCGCGGCGGCTTTCGCGAGGTAGAGCGCGGTCCGGTCGATCGGGGCGAGAAGCAGCCCGTCGAGCGCTCCATCCTCGCGCTCGTTCGCGAACAGCCGGTTGACCGCGAGCACCGTGGCGAGCAGCAACGTGACCCACAAGACGCCGGAGGCGAGGTCGCCGTCGAGCGTGTCCCGGTCGAGCCCGAAGTGGAGCAGGACGTAGACGGTCACCGCGAACAGCGCCATCGCCGGCACCGACTCGCGCGTGCGCAGCTCGATCCGCAGATCCTTTCGGAGGATCACCGCCGCCGCGCGGGTCACGCGTAGAGCTCCCTCAGGCGCGCGGGCGCCACTTCCGCGGCCGGCGCCCGCAGCGTCTGGCGGCCGGCGCGCAGCCCGAGCACCGCGTCGCACTCCGAGAGGCCGGCCTCGACGTCGTGCGTCACGAGCACCCGCGTACGGCCCGACGAGCGCCCCAGCAGCGGCTCGAGCAGCGCGGCGGCCGCGATGTCGAGGCCGGCGCGCGGCTCGTCGAGCAACAGCAGGGGCGGATCGTGCAGCACGGCCCGCGCCGCCGCGACGCGCTGCACCATCCCGCGCGAGAGCTCCCTGACGGGGTCGTGGCCGCGCTGTTCCATGCCGACCGCCGCGAGCAGGGCCTCGACGCGGTCGGTGGGGACCCCGTGGAGACGCGCGTGAAAGCGCAGGTTTTCGCGCCCGGTCAGCTCGCGATAGAGCAGCGGCTCGTGGCCGAGGTAGCCGACGCGCCCGCGGAGCTTCCAGGCCTCCTCCGGTAGCGAGGCGCCGGCCACCCGCGCCGTGCCGCCGTGCGGACGCAGGAGCCCGGCGAGGACTCTGAGGAGCGTCGTCTTGCCGGCGCCGTTCGGCCCGAACACCCCGAGCGTCGTGCCGGCCTCGACTCGGACCGAGACCCCCTGGAGGGCCGCGCGCTCGCCGTAGCGGCGCTCGAGCCGCTCCAGCTCCACAACCGGCTTGTTCCCGCTCGGCGGCACGACCTCCTCGTGCGCGGCGGCCGCCTCGGGGGATGCGGCGCGCGCCGCGCCGACGCCGTCACTCACGCGCGAGCGTCTCCGCCGCGTGGCGGAGCGTCGGCTCGACGACGGGCCACGACTGGCGCACCCCGTTCGGCGAGCCCGGGAAGTTCACGATCAGGGTCCGGCCGCGGACGCCGGAGACGCCACGAGTGAGGATGCCGAGCGGCGTGTGCTCGCGCGACTGCGCCCGGATCGTCTCGGCGAAGCCGGGAGCGTCGCGCTGGATCACCTCGCCCGTGGCCTCGGGAGTCACGTCGTCCGGCGTGAGCCCCGTGCCGCCGGTCGTGAACACGAAGCGCGCCTGCTCCTCGTCGCACAGGCGCTTGAGCGCGGCCACGATCGGGGCGTGCTCGTCGGGGACCGTCTCGTGCGAGGTCTCGAGGCCGGCCGCGCGGCAGAGCTCGACGAGCGCCGGGCCGGACACGTCGTCGCCCTCTCCCCGGGCGAGCGAGGTCGAGATCGTGAGAACCGCCGCACGCATCCCTCAGCTCTCTCGGTCGCCGGCGCGCCGGTCGCTCTTCCCGCCGGTCTTCTCGAGCAGCGCCACGCGCGTCACCTCGACCCCGCGCTCGACCCCCTTGACCATGTCGTACACGGTCAACGCGGCCACGGCGCACGCGGTCATCGCCTCCATCTCGACGCCGGTCGGGGCGCTCGTGCGCGCCTCGCCCTCGATCCGCACGACCCCGGTCGCGGCGTCGACGATCACAGTGACGTCGACGAACGAGAGCGGCAGCGGGTGGCAGAGCGGGATCAACTCGCTCGTCCGCTTGGCCGCCTGGATGCCCGCGATGCGGGCGACCTGGGTCACCTCCCCCTTCGGGGCGTCCCCGCGCGCGACTCGGACGGCGGTCTCCGGGGACATGCGCAGCTCGGAGACGGCGA
>JBPCPH010000021.1:0-3481 GCA_050999415.1 Thermoleophilaceae bacterium | reverse complement strand
CTCGGCCGGAGCCGCGGCGGGTCACCGGGCCACCCGAGTCGCCCGGCGCCACGACGCCCTTCGCGAAGACGTGGTCGCGGTTTGGCATGCCGTTGGCGAGGAAGGTCCGGGCGGGGGTGAGGTTGCCGGTCAGGATGCCCTGCCCGTAGTGCTGGAGCGTGACGGGGCGCCGCGCGCGCGTGCCGTCCACGCCCGTCGGGCCGCCGAAGTGGCACATCCTCGGCTTCGCCCGGTTGCTGCCGCTCTGGTTCAGCCGGATCAGCCCGAAGTCCTTCTCGCCGCGCAGGACGGCGTACTGGAAGCGACCGATCGCCCGGCCGCGCCCGTCCTTCGCGATCGGGCCGCCGCCGGGATTCCACTCGCGCTCGCCGTTGTTGTTGAGGATGCAGTGCCCGGCGGTACCGATGTAGCGGTTACCGCGACCGTCGCGGAAGAGGAAGTTCATCGTGCAGAAGCCGACCGGCGTCTCGACCAGCGCCCCCGGGCGGACGCCGGGGCAGCGCCCGACGCCGATCGGCGCCGCAGTGGGCACCTCGATCAGGTTGCACTTCTTGCCGCCGAGCGAGAGCGTGGGCCCTCCGTCGCCGGCGGCCGCCTGTCCGGGCAGGCCGGCCGCGAGGGCGGACGTCGCCAGAAGTGCCAGTAATGTCGCACGCCTTCTCATCGCTTGGAACGAGCCTCCCCGGACGCCGCCGAAGGCCGAAGGGTAGCTGCTCGGACCCGGCCTGACTTCGGCTCGCGGCGGCGCAAGGCGGGCACGAGTCGTGGCTATCGTTGGGGCACCACCTACCGCGAGGAGACAGACCGATGCCCGACACCGTGATCCTCGGCACCGCCCGCACCCCCTTCGCCAAGCTCGGCGGCGCCCTCTCGTCAGTCGACGCCGCCGAGCTCGGCGGCCACGCGATCTCGGCCGCGCTCGAGCGCGCCGACGTGGCCACCGACCAGGTCGAGCACGTGGTGTTCGGCCAGGTGCTCCAGGCCGGTCAGGGCCAGATCCCGTCGAGGCAGGCCCAGATCAACGCCGGTATCCCGCGCGAGGTGCCGTCGGAGACGATCAACAAAGTCTGTGCGTCGGGAATGCGCTCGGCCGGAGTCGTCGACCAGGCGATTCGGGTCGGCGACCTCGAGGTGGGGGTCGCCGGGGGGATGGAGTCGATGTCGCGTGCCCCGTACCTCCTCGACAACGCGCGCTTCGGCTTTCGCATGGGCGATGCGAAGGCGCTCGACTCGATGGTGCACGACGGTCTGACCAATCCCTTCAGCGAAAAGCACATGGGCCAGGAGGCGAACGAGGTGGCCGACGAGCTCGAGGTCACGCGCCCGGACATGGACCGTTTCGCGGTGCGCAGCCACCAGCTCGCGATCCGGGCCACCGACGAGGGACGCCTCCCCGAGGAGATCACGCCTGTGACGGTCAAGTCGAAGAAGGGCGAGGACACCGTCGAGGTGGACGAGGCGCCGCGGCGCGAGGCGTCGCTCGAGTCGCTCGCGAAGCTCCCGGGCGCGTTCGGCAAGGAGGGCTCGCACACCGCCGGCAACGCGCCCGGCGTGAACGACGGCGCCGGCGCGCTCGTGCTCGCGTCCAACGAGTGGGCAAAGAGCAACGGCAAGCAGCCGCTCGCGCGGATCGTGGCGCAGGCGGCGGTGGCCGACGACTTCTCGTACCTCGCCCGCACCCCCGCGAACGCGACCAGGCTCGCCCTCGAGAAGGCTGGCCTCGACGTGAACGAGATTGACCTTTTCGAGATCAACGAGGCCTTCGCGTCGGTCGCGCTCAACTCGATGCGGATGCTCGAGATCGACGAGGACAAGGTCAACGTCAACGGCGGCGCGATCGCGCTCGGACACCCGATCGGAGCTAGCGGCGCGCGCATCGTCGGTTCACTGATCCACGAGCTTCGCCGTCGCGGTGGCGGACTGGGTGTGGCCGCGATCTGCTCGGGCGGTGGCCAGGGCGACGCGATGATCCTCGAGGTGAACGGCTAGGCCGCGCTGCGGCCCGCACCGCGCGGACGCAAGAATGACGGCGATGGCTCCTGCGCGCGCGGCGGCGTTCTTCGATCTCGACAAGACCCTGATGGAGGGGGCCAGCGGCCTCCATTTCGCGCGCGCCGCCTACCGTGCGGGTCTCGTCAGTCGCCGCCGCCTGGCGCGGGACGTCTGGGCGAACGTCCGCTTTCGGCTCGAGGGCTCGACCGACGAGAAGGCTGACGCCGTCCGCGAGCGGGTGCTCGGGGCGATGACCGGCGTGTCGCGCATCCGGCTGTCGCGGCTCGGGCCCGAGGTGCTCGCCGGCATCCTGCCGGCCGTGTACCCGGAGATGCTGCGTGTCGCCTGGCAGCACCAGGACGCGGGACGGCCCGCCTACATCGTCACCGCTGCGTCACAGGAGCTCGCCGCGATGCTCGCGCGCGTGCTGGTGCTGGACGGCGGGGTCGGAACGCCGTACGAAGTCGAGGACGGTCACTACACGGGCCGCCTGGCCGGCCCGTTCACCTACCGCGAGGGCAAGGCCGAGGCGCTGCGCCTGCTCGCGAAGGAGGAGGCGCTCGACCTGTCCGCCTCCTACGGGTACTCGGACTCCGAGTCGGATCTGCCGATGCTGCGGGCGGTGGGGCACCCGGTCGCGGTCAACCCGGACACCGAGCTCGAGCGCCTCGCGCGCGCCGAGGGCTGGGAGATCCTGCGCTTCGACCGGCTGAGGCGGCGGATCCGGATCGCCTACGGCGCGGCGGCGGTCGCGCTCGTCGGCGGCGGCGGCGGTTACCTGGCGGGCAGGCTGAGAGCGAGCAATCGCCGACTCCGTCCGGGACGCCTGACTGGCCGCGCCGCGCGCGTCCCGCTCCTCGGCTGAACTGCCCGACCGTCCCCTCGATTCGGGGTTTTCACATCCGCGGCGGCGTCGGCGACGACCGCCTCTTTGGCGGGCGCGGCGCGGACATCGTGAAGGGCGGCGCCGGCCGCGACTTCATCCGTGGCGGCAAGGGCGCCGACGGCGTCAGCGGCGGCAGAGGCCGCGACGACGTCAGGCTGTAGCCCCGGCTTCGACGCCCGTCAGAGCGCCGGCCCCGCGTCCGGAGCTCCCTCGAGCTCGACGTACACTTCCGCGCATGCCCGCAGCCGTGCGCGCGATGCCCTCGGTCGTCTAGCCGGCGTCGACCGATGCGCCTCTGGATCATGCTCGGGATCGCCGGCGTCCTCGCCGTTGGGGCGGCCTTCGTCGGCATCGGCTTCGCCTGCAGCTCGCTGATCGGCGGAGCGTCGGACCAGATCGGCCGCGGCCTTGAGATCGCCCAGGACGAGCTCGAGCGCGAGCAGCGCCAGAGCTCGATCACCCAGCGCGAGTTCGAGTCGGCGCGGCTGGGAACTCCACGGTCGATGGTCGAGAACCAGCTGGGTCCTCCGGCGCAGCTCAACGGCAGCGAGCCCGAGGCCGCCGGGCGCGGCCAGGTGCCGCCGGGAGCGTCGTGTACCTACT
>JBPCPH010000204.1:0-12780 GCA_050999415.1 Thermoleophilaceae bacterium | reverse complement strand
TGCTCGAGCTGGGCCAGATGCTCGTCCATCACCGCCTCGATCGCCTCGAAGTCGGCCGCGCGGATCGCGTCGAGCGTGCGCTCGTGGATCTCGATCACCCAGTCGGGCACGGTCGGCGCGTGAACGGCCATGTCGCGTGCGATTTCGAGCCGGCGAAAGAGCGAGCGCATCAGGGTGACGATCGTGGAGTTGCCGGTTGCCCGGGCGATGATCAGGTGGAACTTCAGGTCGAGCTGGAGGAAGAGATCCTCGTGGCGGAGGAAGTCGCTCTGCTCAGCCAGCTCGCGCTTGCGGTCGATTGCGCTGCGCATCGCCGCAAAGTCCGACTCTCCGGCATGGACGGCGGCGAGCTGGGCCACGCGCGGCTCGAGCAGCCGGCGTGCCTCGAGCACCCCCGAGACCTCGCTGACCCGCACCTCCCAGCTCGAGTGGAGCAGGGCGCGCGGCACGAGCTCGCTGCGCACGAACGTGCCGCCGCTCTGCCCGCGCCGGACCTCGAGCACGCCGGCTTCGGTCAGCATCTTCACGGCCTCGCGCAAAGTCGGGCGGCTGATCCGCATCTGCGCGGCCAGCAGCCGCTCCGAGGGGAGACGGTCGCCCGGCGCCAGGTCGCCCGACCGCACCTTCTCGGCGATCTGCTCGACGGCTTCCTCGAACGTCCGTCGTGTCGAGACCGGTTCGAACGGGCGCTCCAAGGCGGGTCGAGTATAAGAGGCTGCAGAGGTCCGCGCCGGCGGCGCGGAGGCGACGCTCATCGCGCCGTCGCGGCCTCCGACTGCGCCACGGCCACCCGCTCGAGCGCATCTCGCTCGGCGGCCTCCAAGGGGGTGACGTCTCCGGCGGTGGCCACAGCCAGGGCCGAGTCGAGGCGCGCCATCGCGCGCTCGACCCCGGCGTCCACGAGCGCGCGCCGGTACCCCCGGCGCTCGGCGTCCACGTGGATCAGGCCGCCGCAGTTCGCGAGGAAGTCGGGCACGTAGAGGATTTCGCGCGCCGCGAGCCGGCGAGCGACGTCGCGACTCGTCAGAGGGTTGTTCGCCGCGCCGCAGACGATCCGGCAGTCGAGCGCGCCGGCGATCGCGTCGTCGATCATGCCGCCGGCGGCGCAGGGCGCGAGCACGTCGAGCTCCGCCCCGATCAGCGCCTCCGCTGAGGGCACCGGCTCGATCCCATGCTCGTCGGCGAGTCGCTCGGCGCGCTCGGCGTCCAGGTCTGCGGCGACGACAATCGCGCCGGCCGCCGCGAGTCGCCCGGCCAGGACGCCGCCGACCTTGCCGAGCCCGACCACGCCGATCCGGCGTCCCTCGAGGTCCGTCGTGCCGAACGTGGCGTCGAGCGCCCGCAGCAGCGCGCGGTGGACCGTCGCGGCCGTGGTCGGCGAGGGGTCGCCCGCCCCGCCGCGCGCGCAGGACCTGCCGACCACGAACGGCGTGCGGCTCGCGATCACGTCCATGTCGGCCGTGGTGGTGCCGATGTCCTCGGCCGTGATGTAGGCGCCGCCGAGCGCGTCGATCGCGTCGCCCGCAGCCTCGAAGCGCTGTCGGCGAAGCGAGCCCTGGCCGTCGTCGATCATCACGGCCTTGCCGCCGCCGAGGTCGAGCCCGGCCGCGGACGCCTTCAGGGTCATCGTGCGCGCGAGATCGAGGACGTCGGCGAGCGCGTCGGGCAGGCCGCCGGGATAGGCGCGCAGGCGAAGCCCGCCGAGCGCGGGGCCGAGAACAGTCGAGTGCACCGCGATGGCAAGGCGCATCCCGGTCGCGGCATCCTGGCGGATGACCACGTGCTCGTGCCCGGCGTCCGCCCGTAGCCCCGAGGTCGGCGAAGTCGGTGACGGGCGGCGGGGCGTGACGTCAATGGTCATTGCGACTGACCATAACACTTGGTCACGGATGTGACAACGGGGGGAGGTTTGCTTAGAAGTACTAAGCCAAGAAGTGGGTCGCCGACCCAACCTTGGTGTCGATGTCAGCCAGGAATGGTAAGGTGCCTTTGCCAGCCTGCTGAGGAGGAGGGACCCCGCATGACCCCGACTGTCGTCCGCGAGCGAAACCGATCCCGTTCGGCGTCGCGTCCGGCGCGCCGCGGCGCAGCGCCGCGACAGCCCGGTCGCGACGAGGTGACTCTCGACGACAAGTACGTGCTCGAGGACGGCCGCGTCTTCCTCACCGGGCTGCAGGCGCTGGTGCGCGTGCCGCTCGACCAGCACCGCGCCGATCGCCGTCGCGACCTCCACACGGCCACTTTCATCTCGGGCTATCAGGGTTCGCCGCTCGGCGGGCTCGACCAGGAGCTTGCGCGCCGGCGCGCGATCTGTGAGGAGCACCACGTCTTCCACGTCCCCGGCCTGAACGAGGAGCTCGGAGCCACTTCGGCGTGGGGCAGCCAGCTGGCGGCTGGGCTCCCCGGAGCGCGGTACGACGGCGTGCTCGGCATGTGGTACGGAAAGGCGCCCGGGCTGGACCGGGCTGCCGACTCGCTCCGGCACGGCAACTTTGTGGGCGTGTCGCGGACCGGCGGCGCGATGGCTGTGGTCGGCGACGATCCGAGCTGCAAGAGCTCGACGATCCCGAGCGCCTCGGAGGCGCTTCTCCAGAGCCTTCACATGCCGGTCTTCTTCCCCGGGGACGTCCAGGAGGTCCTCGACTTCGGGCTCCACGCGCTGGCCTGCTCGCGCGCGTCCGGCCTCTGGAGCGGCTTCAAGATCGTCACCGCGGTCGCCGACGCGAGCGGGACCGCCGACGTCGGGCGCGATCGGGTCGTCCCGACCGTTCCCGAGGTCGAGTGGCGCGGGCGCCCGTACGAGCACCGCCCCGGCGCCAACCTGCTCGCCCCCGCCTCGGTCGAGATGGAGCGCACGATGCTCGGACCGCGCACCGACCTGGCGCTCGCGTACGCGCGCGAGAACGGCGTCAACCGGATCGAGGGGCCGTCGGACGCGTGGCTCGGGATCGTCGCGCCGGGCAAGACCTACCACGACCTGCGGCAGGCGTTCGCCGACATGGGCCTCGACGATCGTGCGCTCGAGCGAGCCGGGGTGCGGGTCCTGAAGCTCGGGATGATCTGGCCGCTCGAGCAGGAGATCGCACGCTCTTTCTCCCGCGGGCTCGAGGAGGTCCTGGTTGTCGAGGAGAAGCGGCCGTTCGTCGAGCCCCAGCTCAAGGACGTGCTGTACGGCACGGCCGATGCGCCCGCGATCGTCGGCAAGCGCGACGAGCGCGGCGCCGACCTCGTCCCCGCTGAGCTCGACCTGGACGCCGACCGCATCGCTCGCGCGGTGGCAGCGCGGCTCGAGCGAAGGATCGCGATCGACTCGGTCGCCGCGCGGCTCGAGAAGCTCGACGGGCGCGAGCGCCGGCCGGTCGCGTTGCCGATCGCCGGCGACGGTGGGCAGGCGCAGCGGACGCCCTACTTCTGCTCGGGATGCCCGCACAACAGCTCCACGCCGGCGCCCGAAGGCACGCTCGTCGGCGGCGGCATCGGATGCCACACGATGATCCTCCTGAACCCCGAGGGCCGGGGCGAGATCACCGGGATCACGCAGATGGGCGGGGAGGGGGCGCAGTGGATCGGCATGGCCCCCTTCGTCGAGCGCGACCACTTCGTGCAGAACCTCGGCGACGGCACGTTTCACCACTCCGGCTCGCTGGCGCTGCGCGCCGCCGTGGCGGCGGGCGTCAACGTGACCTACAAGCTCTTCTACAACGACGCCGTGGCGATGACCGGCGGCCAGCAGGTCCAGGGCGCCCTGGCGGTGCCGGAGCTGACGCGCCTGCTCGAGCTCGAGGGCGTCAGCCGGATCATCGTCACCACCGAGGACCTCGGGCGCTACCGCGGCGTGAAGCTGGCGGACGTCGCGGACGTGCGCGACCGTGGCGAGCTGATGGACGCCCAGCGCGAGCTCGCGGCCACCGAGGGCGTCACGGTCCTGATCCATGACCAGGAGTGCGCCGCGGAGCTTCGCCGCAAGCGAAAGCGCGGCAAGGCGCCCGACCCGGCCAAGCGGGTCCACATCAACGAGCGCGTGTGCGAGGGATGCGGCGACTGCGGCCGCAAGTCGAGCTGCCTCAGCGTCGTCCCGGTCGAGACCGAGTTCGGCCGCAAGACGCAGATCCACCAGTCCTCGTGCAACAAGGACTACTCGTGTCTCGAGGGCGACTGCCCCTCGTTCGTGACCGTGATCGGAGCCGAACAGCGCAAGCCCGAGCCGCAGGCTCCGCCGGAGGATCTGCCGGCGCCGACGCCGATAGTGGGCGACGACGACTTCACGCTGCGGATGATGGGTATCGGCGGCACCGGCGTCGTGACCGTCAACCAGATCCTCGGCGTGGCGGCGCTGATCGACGGGCGTCACGTCGCCGGGCTCGACCAGACCGGCCTGAGTCAGAAGGGCGGGCCCGTGATCTCCGACCTTCGCATCGCGCGCGCCCCTATCGCGGGTGCGAGCAAGGCTTCGCTGGCCGGCGCCGACCTCTACCTCGGCTTCGACCTGCTCGGCGCATCAGACGCGAAGAACCTCGCGGTGGCCGACCCCGACCGGACCGTGGCCGTGGTCTCGACGAGCGCCACCCCTACGGGCAAGATGGTCGTGGACACCGAGGAGCGTTTCCCGCAGCTGTCGGCGCAGCTCGACCTGATCGAGCGCGCGAGCCGCCGAGAGTCGAACGTCTACCTCGACGCCCAGGAGCTCGCCGAGCGGCTCTTCGGCGACCACATGCCGGGCAACATGCTTGCGGTCGGCGCCGCGTACCAGCGGGGCGCGCTGCCGCTCTCGCTCGCGGCGCTCGAGCAGGCGGTCCGCCTCAACGGCGCGGCGGTCGAGCAGAACCTCGCGGCGTTCGCCTGGGGCCGCGCCTGCGTCGCCGCGCCGGACGCGGTTGAGGTCGCCACACGGCCGGCGGGCGAGCTCGAGGCGGCGAAGCTGAGCGACTTCGAGCACGCGCTCGTGGACGGCGTGGTCGCCGAGGACTCCGAGCTCCGCCGCCTGCTCGAGGTGCGCGTGCCGGAACTGATCGCCTACCAGGGGCGCGCCTACGCCGAGCGCTACGTCGAGCTCGTGCGCGACGTGCGCGCCTCCGAGGCCGAGCGGACGCCGGGCCGGACCGAGCTCGCGGAGGCGGCGGCCCGCGGGCTGTTCAAGCTGATGGCCTACAAGGACGAGTACGAGGTCGCCCGCCTCCACCTCGACGAGGCCGAGCGCGCCCGGCTGCGCTCCGACTTCGGGCCGGGCGCGAAGGTCAAGTTCAACATCCACCCCCCGTTCCTCCGCGCGCTGGGGCTGAAGCGAAAGCTCGAGCTCGGCACCTGGTTCGTGCCGGCGTTCCGGCTGCTGCGCTCCCTGCGGCGGCTGCGTGGCACGCCGTTCGACCTCTTCGGCTACGCGCGCGTGCGCCGCGTCGAGCGCGGGCTCGTGGGCGAGTACCGCGCGCTCGTGAGCGAGGCGATGGAGCGGCTCGGCCCCGAAACGCACGCAACCGCGGTCGAGCTCTGCGACCTGCCCGACGTGGTCCGCGGCTACGAGGAGATCAAGCTGGCGAGCGTCGAGCGGTTCCGGGAGCGGGCCGCCGAGCTCCTCGCGCAGCTGCGTTCGGCGGAGGCGACGGCGCCCGTCGCGTCCGAACGCTAGCGTCGCGCCCGGGCCGGACGCTCAGGCGGCGACGCGCGCCCTCAGCGAATCTTTACGTTTGGCGGGGCCGCGATGCGGAACAAGGAAGGCTCGCGCAGTTACCCCGATCGGAGGAGGTGGTGGGTATGTGCTTCGAGCCCACCAAGGACGAGATCGCGCGCAGCAAGGCTCGCCGTACGGCGGAGCGCGAGCAGCGCGAGCGGCGGAGAGACCCGTCGGCATACCCCGAGCCGCGCGGCAACCAGGCGCCCGACGAGCACGAGGTCGAGCGCAGTCGCGAGAAGCTGGAGGCCGTGCTCGGGCACTGACCCGTAGCTACGGCGACCCGAGTGCCCAGAGGCCCGGCGTGCGCGCCGGGCCTCTGCTCGTCCCGCGGCGCGATACTGGCCGCATGGCCGAACCGGACCAGGCCGGCGGGGGCGAGCTCGTGGAGCTCGAGCCGGGCGACCCTCGCTTGAGGGAGGCACTCGAGGTGATGCGGACGTTGAGGACGAACCGCTCGCTCGCCGAGCTCGAGCGCCTCCTCCGCGAGGGGCGCCGGCGCTGCGAGTACCGCGTCGCTGCCCTGTTCGACGGTGGCGAGTGCCGGGCGGTCGCGGGCTTTCGAGTGCTGACGAGCTTCGCCCACGGGCGCTATCTCTACGTCGACGACCTCGTGACCGACGAGCGCTGGCGCTCGCACGGTTACGGAGAGCGCCTGGAAGGACACCTGCGCGTCGTGGCCCGCGCCGAGGGCTGCGAGGCCATCCGGCTCGACTCGGGGGTGGCTCGCCCGCGCGCGCACCGCTTCTACTTCCGGCGCGGCTACGCGATCGAGAGCTTCAACTTCGGCCGCCGGCTGGAGGACGAGGATGGATCCTGACGCGGAAGGGCCGAGCGGCATGCAGGAGCTCATCCCCGGCGTCCTTCACTGGAAACCGTTCAACGAGTCAATCGGCGAGTATGTGGGCTCCCACTACGTGGACCCACTCGACGGCGGCGGGCCGACGCTGATCGATCCGCTGCTCGACGCCGACGGGGCCGAGCTTCCCCGGATCGCAGAGCGCGGCGCGCCGGCTCGGATCGTGCTGAGCATCGGCCTCCACCGGCGGAGCATCGAGCAGCTGACGGATGAGTTCGACTGCCCGGTGATGTGCCATCGAGCCGGCGCCGCGCGCCTCGAGGACCTCTCGGTGACGATCGAGCCGTTCGAGTTCGGCGACGAGCTTGCCCCTGGGATCACCGCTGTGGCTATGGGGGCTATCGCGCCCGATGACACCGCGCTGCACATCCGCGCCGGCGACGGCGCACTGCTCTTCGGCGACGGGCTCATGCGCTACGACGGCGAGCTCGGCTTCGCCCCCGACTCGCTGCTCGGCGACGACCCGGAGTCGGTCAGGCGCGAGATGAACGGCGCCGTTCGCGGGATCCTCGACGGGGACATCGAGTTCGACCACCTGCTCTTCGCGCACGGCGAGCCGCTCGTGGGGGGCGGCAGGGAAGCGCTGCGCCGGTTTCTGGAGGCCTAGGTGGAGACGCGCAGGCTGGGCGACGCGGGACCGGAGCGGGCGACGGAGAACGCCGCGGCGGGGTGGGGGCCGGGGATCGACGAGGACCAGCGCGAGCGGGTTGGGCAGCTCGTCAGCGGGTAGGATCGCCGCGGGTTCGAGGGAGCGAGAGGGAGCAGATGGCTGACCAGGTGCGCTACACGTTGTCCGAGTCGGAGATCCCGACTCACTGGGTGAACCTGCTCCCGGACCTGCCCGGCGACCCGGTCCCGCCGCTCAACCCCGGCACGATGGCGCCGGCCGGGCCCGACGACCTGACGCCGATCTTCCCGATGGGGCTGATCCAGCAGGAGGTCTCGGCCGAGCCGGAGGTCGAGATCCCCGAGGAGGTCCGCGAGGCCTACAAGCTCTGGCGCCCGTCGCCGCTATTTCGCGCCCATCGCCTGGAGCGTGCGCTCGACACGCCCGCGCGCATCTATTACAAGTACGAGGGCGGGTCGCCGCCGGGGTCGCACAAGCCGAACAGCGCCGTCGCCCAGGCCTACGAGAACCGCGAGGCCGGCATCGAGCGCCTCGTCACCGAGACCGGCGCCGGGCAGTGGGGCTCGGCGCTGGCTCTTGCGTGCACCATGTTCGACCTCGAGTGCCTCGTCTACATGGTCGGGGCGAGCTACGACCAGAAGCCCTACCGCCGCTCGATGATGGAGGCTTGGGGGGCCACCGTGATCCGGTCTCCCAGCGACACGACCGAGGCCGGACGCGCCCAGGCCGAGCACACGACGGGCTCCCTCGGGATCGCGATCTCCGAGGCGGTCGAGACGGCGGCGCAGGACGAGCGCACGAACTACGCCCTCGGCTCGGTGCTGAACCACGTCTGCCTCCATCAGACCGTGATAGGCCAAGAGGCCATCGCGCAGATGGAGATGGCCGGCGACGAGCCCGACGTGGTCGTGGGCTGCGTCGGCGGCGGGTCGAACTTCGCTGGGATCGCCTTCCCCTACGTGCGGCAGGTGCTGCGCGGCGAGAAGCAGATGCGGTTCGTGGCCGCCGAGCCCGCGGCGTGCCCGACGCTGACGCGAGGCGCCTACCGTTACGACTTCGGCGACACCGTCGGCATGACGCCGCTGCTGCCGATGTACACGCTCGGCCACGACTTCGTGCCGCCGCCGGTCCACGCCGGTGGGCTGCGCTACCACGGCGACTCGCCGATGCTCTCCGGTCTCGTCAGGGCCGGCGTCGTCGAGCCGCGCGCCTACGCGCAGAACGAGACGTTCGAGGCGGCGGTGCGATTCGCGCGTGAGGAGGCGATCCTCGCGGCGCCCGAGCCGGCCCACGCGATCCGCGCGGTGATGGACGAGGCCGACGCCGCACGCGAGGCGGGCGAGGACCGGGTGATTCTCTTCGGCCTCTGCGGCCACGGCCACTTCGACCTCTCGGCCTACGACTCCTACCTGGCCGGCGACCTCGAGGACCCGGTGTTCTCCGAGCGCGACATGGAGGACGCGCTGGCGCGCCTCCCCGAGGCGCCGGCGATCGGGTAGGGACGTGACGGCGCGCGGCGGGATCGACCTCGGCGGAACCAAGATCCAGGCCGTCGTCGTGGACGAACGCGACAGCGTGGTCGGGCAGTCGCGGCGACCGACTCCCTCGGAGGGGGGGCCCGCGGCGGTGGTCGCCGAGATGGCTGCCGCCGTGGGCGAGGCGGCCTCCGAGGCCGGGGTCGAGACCGGCGACCTCGCCGGAGTGGGGGTGGGCTCCCCGGGCGACGCGGACGCCGCCAAGGGGACCGTCGCGCAGGCGAGGAACGTGTCGTCCGAGTGGGTGGAGCCCTACCCGCTCGCCGCCGAGCTGCGCAATGCGCTCGGCGCCCCGGTCGCGATCGGCAACGACGTCCAGGTGGCAACCGGCGCCGAGTTCCGGCTCGGTGCCGGCAAGCCGTACGGGTCGCTGCTGGGCGTCTTCTGGGGCACGGGCGTGGGCGGCGGGCTCGTGCTCGACGGGCGGCCCTGGACCGGTCGCGGCGCCGCGGGCGAGATCGGGCATATGGTCGTAAAGCGCGGCGGCGCACGCTGCACCTGCGGTCGGCGCGGCTGCGTCGAGGCCTACGCGGGGCGGGGGGCGATGGAGCTGCGCGCGCGCAAGAAGGCGGCGAAGGGGAAGAAGACCAAGCTGTTCGAGATCATGGAGGAGCGCGGACGCGAGAGGCTGACGAGCGGCGTCTGGGCGCGCGCCCTCGACGACGGTGACAAGCTCGCCGAGACGCTGATCGAGCGGGCCGTGAAGGCGCTCGGCGCCGGGATCGCCTCGGCCGTAAACCTGCTGGACGTGGAGGCGGTCATCCTCGGCGGCGGGCTCGGTATCCGCTTCGGCGAGACGCACCTCGGTCGGATCGAGGAGGCGATGATGCCCCACCTCTTCGTCGACGAGCGCCCACCGGCGGTGCACGTCGCGGCGCTCGGCGACCTCGGCGGGGCGATCGGAGCCGCACTGCTCGCGTCGGGGCAGAAGCCGGATCACAGGCGGAAGCGGCCGGCTCGGGGTGCGAAGGGCGGCGCGTCGTCGCGCGGGTCGGGCCGCCAAGCGCGCGGCCGAGCCAGTCGCTGAGGCGCCAGGCGCGGGCCCGCCCAGGCTAGACGATCGCGCGCGGGGCCAGGCGGGCCACGCGGTGCGGGTCGAAGCCCTCCACGGCCCCGAGGTTTTCGACCGAGTCGAAGCGGCCGTGCCGCTCTCGGTGTTCGACGATGCGGTTGGCGGCGCGCACTCCGACGCCCGGGAGGCCTTGGAGCTCGTCCACGGAGGCGGCGTTCAGGTCGATCGGCGGCAGTTCCCTGCGGACGGCGGGTCGCGCGGGCGCTCGGTTTGCTGGGCGCGCGGACGTGTCCCACCAGGAGTCCGCTTCGGTTCGCGCGCGCCGAGGCGCCTCGCGGGTGCTCTCCCGAATGGAGGTCGAAGCGTGGGAGGGCGTCCCATCGGCGGTCACACCGGCGTCGCCGGTTACCCCCGCCCGCCACGGCCGTGCCGGGGGCCCGTTCGGTTCGCCGCTCCTCGGGGTGACGGCCGCTCCGGTCGATGCCGGGCCGAGCCGCCGGTCTCGCGCCGGCGCCGGGGCTGAGAAGACCGAGCCGGCCGGGGAGCGAGCACCCACCGACCCGGCCGCGGACATCGGGCGGGCCGGCACTTCCCTGAGGCTCGCTTGCCTGTCGCGCTGAGCCGCCTCGGCGCCGCGTTTCGCGGCGAGAACGACGACAAGCACCGCAATCGCCAGGAGCACACCGAAGAGGAGTTCCATGTCGGTTCGCGAGCGTAGCGCGGACCGCAGCTGGATAGCAATATGTTGCGTGCGCGTGAGGGCCGGGCTCAACGGTGGTGGGCGGCGCGGAGCCGCGGTGGTCGTGGGGGCGGTCGCGCTATCGACGTGCGCCGCCGCGATCGCCGCGTGCGGCGAGGACCCGCAGGCCCCCGGAGCGCCGGCTCCACTCGAGCGGAAGACCGCCGACGGCGCGCCGGGCGACCGGGCTGCTCCCGACGAGAGCCTCACGACGAAGGCCGGCGCGGACGAGGGGGCGACGGACGGCGAGGCCGGAGGGGCGCCGTCCGTCGCGGGCGAAGCGGATGAGGGCGCGCCCACAGAGTGCGCCTTCGAGGCTCCGCCGGGGCGCCTCGCGCAGGATCGGATCCTCCTCGAACTCGCGGGCGTGGACTGCGATCAGGGACGCAGCCTCGCCCGCGCCGCCGCCCTCGGACAGCCGGCCGGCGCAAACCTGGCGCTGACTGTGGACGGCTTCGACTGCAAGCCCTCGACGCGCACCAAGGGCGCGAACGTGACCTACATCTGCATCGCCCGCACCGGCGAGGTGTCGTTCGCCGTCGTGTGGAGCGACGCGGGCAACTAGCGCTCTTAAGCGAGCTGCTCGGCGAGCCCGCTCGCCACCCGTCGGGCGAACGCCATGATCGTCACCATCGGGTTGACCCTGACTGCGCTCGGGAACAGGCTCGCGTCTGCGACATGCAGGCCGGGGACGTCGTGCGTTTCGCCCGACGGGGCCACCACCGAGGAGCGGCGGTCGGCGCCCATTCGTGCCGTTCCCATCGGATGGAAGCCCTCGAGCCGGAGCTCCCCCGGGCGAACGCGCGCGCGCTCGACGAGCGGGCCCTCCTCGCCAGGGCGCAGCGCCGGCACGCGGCCGAGCTGCGGATACGCCTCGCGCGCCCCGGCTGCGAAGTGGATCTCACAGGCGCGCGCGATCCCGAAGCGGAGGGCCGCGGCGTCGTCCTCGCGTAGCCGGTACCGGATTCGGAGCCGACCGCCGCTCAGCCGCAGCCGTCCCGCGGTGCGCTCGGACAGATGGACTCCGATCACGCCCATGCGGTCGAAGCGCTCGAGTCGCGCTTTGAAGCCCGGGCCCGCCCCGCGGAGCCAGTGGGCGCCGAACGGGAGCGGCGTGAACGTCGCCTCGAGGAAGAGGCCGCGATCGTTCCACTCGTCCACGTACCAGCTCTGCATCACGCCTTCCCACCCGCGGACCTCCTCGTCGTAGAGGGCGCCGACCCAGCACGCGGGATGTACCCGAAGGTTGCGGCCGACCTGCCCAGAATCGTCCGCCAGGCGTTGGCGCAGCAGAAGCTCCGGGGTCCCGAGCGCCCCACCCGCGAGCACGACCGCACGCGCGCGGACCTCGTAGGGCCCGCCGCCGACGGTACGGGCTGCCACGCCGACCGCGCGGCCCCCCTCGACGATGACGCGCTCGACACGAGCGCCGGCCCTGATGCGGGCGCCGGCGGCGACCGCTCGCGGGAGCTCCGACACGTGCATCGCCTGCTTGGCGTCGATCGCGCACCCGGTGGGACACGACGCGCAGCAGACCACGCGCCCGGCGTTGCGCGGGATCGGCCCGTTCGAGGCGCCCAGCGCGTCGGCGCCGGCCCGGCAGAGCGCCGCGTTTCGCCCGGCCGCTCCGGGGTCCACCGGCGCGACGTGCAGGGCGCGCTCCACGTCGCCGAGCTCGCGCTCGAGGTCGGTGGCCCAGTCGATGCCGTGCTCGTCGCGCCAGCGCATCAGCACGTCCTCGGGGGGGCGTAGGCAGGTGCCGGAGTTGACCACGGTGGTGCCGCCGACGCACCTGCCCACCGGCAGCGGGATGCCCGGGCGGCCCTCGCAGAAGGTCAGCCCACCGTCGCGATAGAGGGTCCGCAGGGCGTCGATCGGATCCTGCGAGAAGCTCGCAGCGTCGTGGTAGTCGCCCTCCTCGACGACGATCACGTCGAGTCCCCGTTCGGCGAGGACGCGGGCCGCGCTCGCCCCGCCGGCGCCCGACCCAACGACCACTACGTCGCAGCGCTCGACGTCGGCCGGCGCCACGAGCGCGGCGGGGTCGAGCCTGGGTGCCCGCGGCTCCCAGGAGGGGTCCGGCTGCCCGTCGCCGACGGTGCAGCGGGGCGCTGTCCCGACCGCTTGCTCCACCGCCGGGTCGCGGCCGTACGCGAAGCAGGTCAGGCCCTTTAGCAGCAGCGCCAGGTCGCGCACCGGGCTGAACCTGCTGCGCTCCAGCCGGTCGATGTGCCGGGCGCGCCGATCCTCAGGGAGGCGCGAGAACCGGCGCGGGAAGGTCGTGTGCTCGAACGCGCGCAGCGCGACCGCCACGACCTGTCGCGTCCGTCGCGGCACGCCCG
>JBPCPH010000181.1:0-8860 GCA_050999415.1 Thermoleophilaceae bacterium | reverse complement strand
ACCCGAACCACCTGGGTCGGCACCTCGTGCTCGCGCTCGGCGTGCTGCTGGTGGCGGCATGGGCCGCTCGCCTTGGCGGCGCGGCCACCGCGGCGCTGCTCGGCCTCCTCGGGGCGGGCCTCTGGTTCACGTACTCGCAGTCGAGCCTGGTGACGCTTGCGGTCGTGGCCCTCGTGGTGGCGTTGGCGGCTGCGAGCGGCCGCCCGCGACGGGTCGTGGCCGCCGCCTTCGCCGTAGTGGCGGTCGCTGGCGTCGTGGGGGTCGCGGCGCTGGTCGCGGACGGGTCGGCGGCCGCGGTGACGAGCGACCGCTCGACGCTGATCACCGACACGGCCGCGGTGGCCGTCGGCCACCCGCTGGCGGGCGTGGGCGTGTCCGCGCAGCCGCTCGTGACGCGCGAGGAGCAGGCGCCGGACGTCGCGAAGCTTCAGAACGTCTCCCACACGACGCCGCTGACGGTCGCCGCCGAGCTCGGTCTCGTCGGCCTCGTCGCCTTCTTCGCGCTGACCGCGGGCACCTGCGTCGTGCTCTGGGAGCTGGGGCGGCGCGATCGGGCGCTGGCAATCGGCCTCGGGGCGGTGCTGCTCGCCCTGCTGGTCCACTCGCTCTTCTACGCCGGGCTGTTCGAGAACCCGATCACCTGGGGTGCGCTCGGGGTGGCTGCCGCCGCGGTCGCCCAAGGGCACGGCGCGCCCGAGCGGCCGAGGAAGCCGCACCCGGCACTGCGATCATGAGCGCTGGCAGGCGATGAGGGACGATCACGAGAGCAGCCCGCGCGAGCGCCTGTCGAGCGGCCGCCTGCTCGCCCGCAACACGGGCTTCAGCCTCGCCGGCCAGGGCGCCACGCTGGTCGTCGCGTTCTTCGCCGTCCCGCTGCTCGTGGACGGGCTCGGCACGGCACGGTTCGGCGTCCTCGCGCTCGCCTGGGTCGTCATCGGCTACGCGCAGGTGTTCGACCTCGGGATCGGACGGGCGCTCACCAAGCTCACCGCCGAGCGGCTCGGGGCCGGGCGCGAGGCCGAGGTGCCCCACCTCTTCTGGACCGCCCTGCTCGGGATGGCGGTCCTGGGTCTTCTCGCCGGCGCGGTCGTAGCGCTCCTGTCGCCGTGGCTCGTGAGAAGCGTTCTGAACGTCCCCGCGGACCTCGAGCGCGAGACGCTGCACACCTTCTGGGTGCTTGCCGCCGGACTCCCGCTCGCGATCTCGGGCGCCGCGCTGCGGGCGCACCTCGAAGCGTGGCAGCGCTTCGACCTCGTCAACGCGGTGGTCATCCCCGCCTCCGTCCTCACCTACTTCGGCCCGGTGCTCGTGCTCCAGGTCACGGACTCGCTCGCCCCCGTCGTGGCCGCCGTGGTCTTCAGCCGCGTCGTCAGCTGGATCGTGAACATGATCCTCGTGCTCCGCATCACCCCCGCGGTCGGCCAGACGATCGCGCTGCGGCGCTCGGCGCTGCGTCACCTCGTGGGCTTCGGCACCTGGGTGACGATCTGGAACGTGATCAACGCGTTCCTGATCGCGGCCGACCGCTTCCTGGTGGGCGCGCTCGTCTCGATCACGGCCGTGGCCTACTTCGCCACTCCCTACGAGGTGATGACGAAGCTGCTCGTCGTCTCGGTGGCGCTCGCCGGGGTGTTCTTCCCCGCGTTCGCGCTCAACCTCGGCAGCAGTCCCAGCCGCATCGCGGCGATCTTCTCCGGCGGCATCCGCTTCGGCTTCATCGCGTTGTTCCCAGTCGCGCTCGTGACGGTCGCGTTCGCCGGCGAAGGGCTCGACCTCTGGCTCGGGGCCGAGTTCGCGGAGAACAGCGAGGTGGTGCTCCAGTGGCTCGCCGTCGGAGTACTGATCGCCAGCCTCAACCAGATCGGCCTGGGGCTGGTCCAGTCGAGCCGCCCCGACCTCCCGGCCAAGCTGGCGCTGGTGGAGCTGCCGCTGTACCTCGGCCTGTTCCTCGTGCTGCTCAACGCCTACGGCATCGAGGGCGCGGCGGCCGCTTGGGCGGCGCGCGCCGCGGTCGAGGGCGTGGTGCTGCTCGCGATGGTGCGCCGACTCTCGCCGTCCAGCGTCGCGGCGCTGAGCCGCATGGGCCCCGCGGCCGTGGGGGCGGTGGGGGCGCTCCTGCTCGCCTCGCAGCTCGAGGGAGCGGCGGCAAAGCTGGCGCTGATCGGCGTGATGCTGCTTGCGTTCGCGCCGCTCGCCTGGTTTCGCATCCTCGGCGCGGGCGAGCGCGGGCGCGTGCTGACCCGTCTGCGCGCAGCACGCGCGTGATCGGGGCGACGGAGGCCGCCCGGTGACCGCGGCGGCCGCGTGCGCCGGCGCGCTCGGCACCGCCCTGCTCCTACCGGCGCGCTCGCGGTGGCTCCTGCTGGCCGGTCTCGCACTGCTGGCCGCGGCCGAAGCGGGCCTGACGATCTCATTCGTGGAGGAGCTCGGCGAAGTCGGCGAGGCGTCCGTCTCGCTTTCGGCCGGGCTTGCGGCGGCGCTGGCCGCAATCGCGCTGGCGCTGGCCGGGCTGGCTGCGCTGCTCGTGCGCTTCCCGGCAGCCGTGCTGCCATTGCTCCTGCTGACCGCGCCGCTGCGCCCGCCGCTCGACCCGGACCCGGCGTCGCCGCTCCTCGTCGCACTGCGGCCGGACGCGCTCGTCGGCTACTACCTGCCGCTATACGCAGTGCTGGCGGCGAGCGTCCTCGCACTCGGGTGGCGGGCGCTTCGCGGCGAGCGCCTGCGGCCGATCCCCCGCAGGCTCGCCTACCCCGCCGCGGCGCTGATAGCGCTCACGGCGCTGTCGCTCCTGTGGTCGCAGGACCGCGAGACGGGAATCAACGACGTTCTCCTCTACTGGCTCCCATCGGCGGCGCTGATCGCGGTCGTAGCGCACGCCCCGTTCCCCGACTGGACCCCACGCGCGCTTGCCTGGATAGCCGTCGGGCTCGGCTGCGTCTTCGCCGCGGTCGGGATCGGCCAGGCGCTCGCCGGCGAGGTCTTCTTCTCCACCCCCGCGCTCGCGGACGCGAACGCGACGACCGACCTGTTCCGCGTCACCTCGCTGTTCCAGGACCCGAGCATCTACGGGCGCCATCTCGTCGTCGCGATGGCGGTGGTGTTGGTCGCGCTGTGGCTCACGCGGCTGCGGCTGGCCACCGGTACAGCGGTGCTCGTCCTGCTCGCCGCGGCGCTGGTCCTGACCTACTCACAGTCGAGCATGGTCGCGCTGGTGGCGGTCGCGCTCGCGATCGCGCTCGCGGCCGGCGACCGGCGCGCGCGGACGCTCGTGGCGGCGCTCGTCGCGGCGGGGGCGCTCGTCGTCGCCGGCGCGCTGGTGCTGGCGGTGGCTAGCGGCTCGGCCGCGGACCTGACCCGCAACCGGTCCGTGCTCGTGCTCGACACGGCGACCGTCTTCGCGAACCATCCGCTCGTGGGCGTGGGCGTCGGTGGCCAGCCGGTCGCGACCCGCGACGAGGCGGAGACCGGCACGTCACTGGGCCGCAGCTCCTCGCACACGACTCCGCTGACGGTCGCCGCCGAGCTCGGGCTGCTCGGGCTGGCCGCCTACGTGGCGCTCCTCGCCGGCGCCGTACTGCTGCTGCGCGACCTTCACCGTCGCGAGCCGGCGCTCGCGCTCGGCCTCGGCGCCGTGCTCCTCGTGCTGTTCGTCCACGCCCTGATCTACGAGGGCTTCTTCGAAACCGCGCTGAGCTTCGGCGCGATCGCGGCCGCCTGCGCCGCGCTCCGGGCGAGCGCGGAGCGCCGATCGGTCGACCCGTCCGGTCGCGAGCGCGACCCGTCCGGGCGACCAGCGATCACTTGAGTCTGGGTCGCCCCACCACGCTCCCGCCCTCGGGGAGCCCTCCGAGCGTCCGGTACGGGCAGAGCGGTCCGTCCGCGCCGACCTGCGCACGCAGGTCGGCGTGCACCTCGGCCTCGCCGACGATGAAGCGATCCGGCTGACCGCCGGGTACCGTGCGGCCGGCCACGAAGGCGACGAACGGGGATCCGGAGTAGGGCGCGCCGGGCGGGCACTCGCCGGCCCGGTCGGCGGCCAGCCGCACCTGATCCTCGGACAGCTCGTGCCCCGGATCGCGCGAGAGGAACGGGTTCCCGAACCCGAACGGGCCCTCGGGACGGGCGAAGAGGACCGCCGACTGGAGGACCACGACGGCGCAGGCCGCGCCGACCGCGACCGACGCGAGCCGGCGCCGACCGCCGAGCAGCGATCGGTCCTCGAGGAACCAGGTGAGCCCCACCGCCGCCAGCGCGACCGCCGCCGGCTCGACCACGGCGAGCGTGTTGAGGTAGGTGCCGCCCTTGAGGAAGGTCACCCCGAGCGCGAGCGAGCCGGCCAGGAGCGCCACGAGCGAGCGGAAGAGGGCGGGGTCGCGCGCGTGGCCGCGGGCGAGCACCGCGAGCGCGCCGAGCGCCACCAGCGGTCCGATGTTCCAGACGCTCTGGCCGAAGAGGCCGGGCAGCGAACCGAGCTGGAACCCGGTCTCGCGCTGGGCGCTCACCAGGTTGTCCCACACGGGTGGGCCCCAGGCCGCGAACGACGCGACCGCGAGCGCGGCTCCGGCCACCAGCGCGCCCGCCAGGAACGGCCTTCGCCTGCGCGCCGCGACCGCGATCGCGTCGAGCGGAAGCAGGAACGCGAGCTTAAGGCAGGCGGCGAGAGCGGCGAGCGCGCCGCCGATGGCCGCCGCGCGCGAGCCCGGTCGCGCAGCCAGGAGCGCCGCGCCCAGCAGCGGCGCCGCAGCCAGCGGGTCGGGCGTCAGCGTGGCGTGCTCGCGGACAGTCCACGGCGTGAGGAGCGCCGCGAGGCCGGCGGCCACCCCCACGGCGGGGCGCCCTGTGATGCGGCCGACGATCACCGCGACGAGCGCGCCCACCGCCACGGTGCTCAGCCCGAGCGCGCCGCGCACGAACAGCAGCGACTCGGAGATCGCCATCAAGCCTGCGCCGAGATAGAAGAGCGGCGGCGGCTGGGCGGCCGCGATGCCCGCGTAGAGGTCCTCGCCGTCGAGCACCGCGCGCGCCGTGACCAGGTAGACGCCCTCCGAGAAGTTCCAGTACGACTCGCCGCGCCAGACGTGCTCGAGCGCGACGATCGCCACGGCGGCGAGCGCAAACACCAGCGCCCACGCCCAGCGAGGCGTCCGGCGCGACGCGCGCGACCCCGCGTGCGCCGGACGGCCCGGGGCGTCCACGGACGTCGCTCCGATCACCGCTCGAGCGCGACGTCGCTCGGTATCTCGAGCGTCCGGTCCGGCGCCGAGAGGTCGAGCTCGAGGCGGTAGTCGCCGTTCGGCGCCGGCCGCCCGGCGTCGTCGGTGCCGTCCCAGGTCAGCGTCTCGCGTCCGCCGGCGCGCAGCGCGCCGTCGAGGAGGACGCGGACCGGCGCGCCGTCGTCGTCGATGACGGTGGCCGTGAGGGGTTGAGCTCGCTCGAGCACGAAGGAGAGGTTCGCGACCTCCCGCGGACAGTCGCAGCCCGGCCGAAGCGCACGGTCGATCTCGATCCCTCCGACCGGCGCGTCCTCCTGCTTGAGCACCTGCGTCCAGACGAAGGCGGCGGCGCTCAGGAAGACGATCGCGAGCGTCAGCGCGGTCATCGCCCGGCTGCGACGCGGCGAGGGCCCTTCGGCCGGCGCCGAGAGCACGCCTGTCGGGGGCGCCGCGCCGGCTGCGGGCGCGCCCGGTGCGGGGACGCGGCTCGGCCTGCTCACGCGGGAAACCCTAGTGGCGCGAGCAGCGCGGTCGACCGTCTCGGGCGCGCGTCCCCGTCATCCCAGCACCCGCGCGAGCTGGTCGCGCAACGCCGCCTCGGCCGACGGCAGCTCGCTGCGCCTCGCGGTGGACTGCTCGCGCGCGTCGGCGATCCGCACGTCTCGGGCGTCGATGTCGCCCTCGACCGCTACGACGGCCCGCTCCCGCGCGAGCCGCTCGACGAGCTGCTGCTGGTGCTCGGTGCGATGCTCGCCCGCGGCGCGCCGTCGGGCGAGCACCAGCGGGCGGTGGCCGGCGGCGACGGCCCCGGAGACCATCGCGGCGCCGCCGTGGCAGACGACGTAACGCGCCTGCATCATCGCCCGCTCGACCTCCTCCGGCGTCATCCACGCGCTGGCCGAATAGCTCACGGGTCGGTAGGTCGAGGTTCCCGACTGCGCTACGACTGGGCCCGGCAGCGTCCCAGCCGCCACCGCTCGGTCCACCGTCGCGAGCAGGCGATCGAACGGCTCCGGCCGCGTGCCGACCGACACGAACGTGCCCTGGGCGCCGGGCGTGGCGGCGTGGTCGCCGGACTCGAGGAGCGCCGGCCGACAAACCGTCGCGCGCCGGTAGACGGCGCGCATCTCCGGCCACTGGACGAGGACGGCGCGGGCGAACGGCGCCACGATCCGCCCGGTGAGGCTCGCTCCGGTGACGCGCGCCATCGTCTCCATGAAGAAGAGCTCGCTGCCCGCCGCGCGCGCCATCAACGCGTAGGGCACGACCGTGCCTGCGCCGGTCGTCACCACCGCCGCCGCCGGCGCGGACCGAAGGACCCGGCGAGCCGCGCGCAGGTTCGGCGCGAGCCCCCGCAATCCCGGCGGGTCCCGACCCCAGGGCGGGAGCTCCCTCACGTCCTCGCCGGCCTCCCGCAGCGCGTCAGCCTGCCTCGAGGCGCCGGTGACCCAGATCCGGGGGCGGCCGTCGAACGCGGCGCGCACCGAGTACAGCTCCGCCATATGGCCGCCGGGGGAGGCGGCGAGGCAGACGGCGTCCGCCGCGGACGCGGCGCTGGGCCTCATCGCGGAGTCCGACGCGTCGAGGGGATCACCGCCGCCACCCTAGATGCCTGATTCACGGCCGCGTCAGTCTGGGAGCCGAGCGCTCGCGGAGTGTCGTGTAATCATCGCGCGCCCGTGCGGGTAATCGTCGTCAACAGGTACGCCACCGTGGCCGGCGGCGCCGACAAGCACGCGGTCGGGGTCGCGGAGATCCTGCGCTCGCGCGGTCACGCGGTCGCTTTCCTTTCCACGCAGTCGGAGGCGAACGCGGAGCGCGAGGGCGCCTTCGTGCCGCTCTCGGGCGCGGACTTCTGGCGCGGGGCACCGCCGCGACGGGAGCAGGTCGAGGTGGCCGCAGCCGCCCTCTGGAACCGGCGCGCCGCTGCCGCGGCGGAAGCGCTCATCGAGCGCTTCCGGCCCGACGTGGTGCACCTCCACGACATCTACCCGCAGCTGTCGGTGGCGCCCGTGGTCGTCGCCGCGCGGCGCGGGATCGCGACCGTCCAGACGCTCCACAACTACGAGCTGATCTCGGCGAGCCCCACCGACCACCGCGGGCGGTGGCTCGATCGCGGCCCGGAGCCGGCCCCGGTCAGGGCGCTTCGCACGGCGCTAGGCGTCGTTCGCAGGGTCGTGCACGTGCCACGCATCTCGCGCTTCGTGGCCGTGTCGCGGCACATGGCCGAGACGTTCGCGGCCCACGGGATCCGGGCGGACGTGATGCCGAACTTCGTCGAGCGCGGCGCCGACGACGCGCGGCCCGGCTTCGCGGAGCGCGCGGGGATCGCCTTCGTCGGACGGCTGACCGAGGAGAAGGGCGCCCGCGACGCGATCGCGCTGGCGCGATCGCTGCCCGACGTAGCGGTCACGATGATCGGGCACGGACCGCTGGAGGGCGAAGCGATCGCGGCCGCGCGCAAGCTGGAGAACCTCGAGTGCACCGGCTTCCTGAGCGAGGACGCGGTCGCGCGCAGGCTCAGGTCGAGCCGGGTGCTCGCTGTTCCCTCGCGATGGGAGGAGCCGGCCGGGCTCGTGGCGCTCGAGGCGATGGCGGAGGGCACGCCCGTCGTCGCGTACGCGAGCGGGGGACTCGCCGAGTACGTGAGCGACGCCGGGGCGGGGTTTGTCGTGCCGCGCTCGGAGGAGGCGCTGGCCGCCGCCTGCCAAGCGCTCTACCACGATCGCGAGGCGTGGGCCGCGGCGTCCGCCGCGGGCGGGCGGGCGGCGGCGCGCGACCACTCTCCGGACCGCTATGGGGAGCGGCTCGAGCGTCTCTACGCGCAGGCCGGCGCATCCACGCGCGCGACCGGCGACCGCCGCTACTCGGCCTGATCGGCGCCGACGACCACAACGACATCGGCCGTACCGGCGAGGTCCTGGGTGTCGGTGTCGACCGGCTCCAGCTGACTGATCCCGAGCTCGCGACCGACCTCGCCGGCGGCGCTGCGGGCACCCTCGGCGAACAGCACGGCCGACTCCGCCGAGGTCTGCTCGGTCGCGTTCGCGACGTTGCCGATCTGAAACCCGGCCTGCTCGACGCTGTCCGAGACGGACTCGGCGGCACCGGAGATCGAGGTCCCGTTGAGGACTGCGACCTCGATCGTCGAGGGGTCGAGCGGAGCGGTCGAATCGCCGGCGCCGGCGCGTTCGACTCCCGCGCCGTCGGAAGCGGTCTCGTCGCCGCCCTCGCCCGCGAGCGTGGCGATCCCGAAGGCAGCCCCGGCGCCGAGGACGAGCAGGCCGGCGACCAGCAGCACGATGTAGCGCGGAGCCAACCGGCGATACCAGGGTGGCTTCGCCTGGGTCGATCCCGGCAGGGGCGGTATCCGCCGCGCGGCTCCCGGGCGTGGGGCGGGTAGTCGCGACGGCGCCGGGCGCGGAATCGGGCGCTGGGCGGCGCCCTCACCGGACGGCGCCGGGGTCGCCGGCGGGGCACCCGCGTTTCCGGCTGGCTTGGCCGGAGCCGGGGTGGCCCCCGCTCCGGTCGCGGCCGGCGCACCACCTGCTCCGGTCGCGGCCGCTGCGCCGGCTCCCTCCCCCTGCGCGGCGGGCGGCGCGGCCGCACCCTTTGCGCCCGCCGCCGGGGCCTCGACAGCCTCCGCC
>JBPCPH010000136.1:0-3768 GCA_050999415.1 Thermoleophilaceae bacterium | reverse complement strand
GCCTTCGCCTGGCGGCAGAATCCGCAGGGCTCGGTGGTGTAGACGATTACCGATCCGTTGTCCGCCATCGACGCCAAAGTGTAGAAAGTGGCTGGCTCTTTCAAGACCGAGGCGGTGGTGCTGCGCTCGATCCGCTTCGGCGAGGGGCATCGGGTCCTTCACCTCTACACGGAGGATCGCGGGCGGCTCGGCGCGGTGGCGAAGGGCGTGCGAAAGGTCCGCTCGCGCTTCGGCGGTCGGCTCGAACCGCTCGGTCGGGTGGCGCTCGTGCTCCACGAGGGGCGCGGCGAGCTCGCCACGATCACCTCGGCGGAGACGGTGAACGCGCACGCCGGGCTGCGCGAGCGCCGCGCCTCGCTCGAGCGCGCGACCCAAGCGTGCGACGCCGTGCTGCGCCTGTTCGACGCAGCGGAGCCCAACCGGCCCGCCTACAACCTCCTCTGTCAGGAGCTCCTGCTGCTGGACGCGGATCCGGCGTCGGCCACGCGCGCGCAGGCACTCGCTTTTCGGCTCAAGCTGCTGCTGGCCGCGGGCTTCGTGCCGGAGCTCGGATCGTGCGCGGCGTGCGGCGAGCGAGGGGACACCGAGCTCGCCGCGTTCTCCGCGGCGGCCGGCGGAGTGGTGTGCGCCTCTTGCGAGGCGTCGGCGTTCCCGCTCGACAGGCAGGCCTACGAATTCCTCGTCACAGCTCTCGCGCGGCCGCTGTCGGAGGCGCCCGCCGCGCCCGACGGGGCGCTGCGCCAGGCCGACCGCGCGATCGCGGAGACGCTCGAGTACCACGCGCATGTGAGGCTCCGGCGCGTGGCCGCGTAGAATCGCGTCCCGCCTTGGCCGTCGCCGCCGGCACCAAGCTCGTCTACGACTTCTCCGAAGGCTCGCGTGACATGCGCGAGCTGCTCGGAGGAAAGGGCGCCGGAGTCGCGGAGATGACGAGGATCCTCGGTCCCGAGCGCGTACCGGCCGGGTTCACGATCACTACCGAAGCGTGCGTCGCGTACATGAAGGCGGGGCGGGAGGAGCCCGAGGGGCTCGAGGAGCAGGTGGCCGAGGCGCTCGGGCGACTCGAGGAGCTGGCGGGCAAGCGACTCGGCGACCCCAACGACCCGCTGCTCGTCTCGGTCCGCTCCGGCGCGCGCGAGTCGATGCCGGGGATGCTCGACACCGTCCTCAACCTGGGGCTGAACGACGTCACCGTGGCCGCGCTCGCCACGCGCACCGCCGACGAGCGCTTCGCCTGGGACTGCTACCGGCGCTTCGTCCAGATGTTCGCCAACGTCTGCCGCGGCGTGCCCGGCGACGAGCTGGAGGCGGCGATCACGGAGCGCAGGCGATCGGCCGGCGTCGAGCTCGACAGCGAGCTGGAGGCGGAGGACCTGCGCGCGCTCACGGCGTCGTTCGAGGACCTCTACCGCGCGCGAACCGACGAGGAGTTCCCGGCCGACCCGATGGCCCAGCTTCGTCAGGCGATCCGGGCGGTGTTCGACTCGTGGATGGGCGAGCGCGCCGTGAGCTACCGGCGGATCAACCGGATACCGGAGGAGTGGGGCACCGCGGTCAACGTCCAGCAGATGGTCTTCGGCAACCGCGGCGAGCGTTCGTGCTCCGGCGTCGCCTTCTCGCGCGACGAGATCACGGGGGCCCCGGAGCCGTCCGGCGACTTCCTGATGGGCGCCCAGGGCGAGGACGTGGTGGCGGGCACGAGGACGCCCACCGACCTGGCAGAGATGGCGACGGTCATGCCGGCCGTACATGCCGAGCTGCTCGACATCCTGCGGACGCTCGAGTCGCACTACCGCGACATGCAGGACACCGAGTTCACGGTCGAGGAGGGGCGCCTATACATGCTCCAGACGCGGACCGCCAAGCGCCCCGCGCAGGCGGCCGTCCGCTTCGCGGTGGACGCCTCGACCGAGGGCCTTCTCTCGCGTGAGGAGGCGCTCGCGACGATCGACCCGGGGTCCCTCGACGCGCTTCTGCACCCGACGATCGCGCGCGACGCGGAGTTCGACGTGCTCGCGCGCGGCGTCAACGCCTCTCCGGGCGCCGCGAAGGGCGCGATCGTGTTCACGGCCCGCGACGCGCTGGCCGCCGCCGACGAGGGTCGCGACGTCATCCTGGTGCGGCCATACACCGAGGCGGACGACGTGGCCGGCTTCCACGCGGCCCGCGGCATCCTGACCTCGCAGGGCGGCAAGGCGAGCCACGCGGCGCTCGTTGCGCGCGGGATGGGCAAGCCGTGCGTGTGCGGCGCCTCGGCGCTCGAGATCGATTCGGCCGCCGGCGAGGTGCGCGTGGACGGGACGGTGCTGCACGCGGGCGACCTGGTCACGATCGACGGGACGGGCGGAGTGGTGACGACGGACGACGTGTGCCTCGTCGAGCCGGAGCTCGACCCCAACTTCGAGCGCGTGCTCGAGTGGGCGGACGAGGCCCGACGGCTCGGGGTGCGGGCGAATGCGGACACCCCCGACGAGGCGGCGAAGGCACGCGGCTTCGGCGCCGAGGGGATCGGACTGTGCCGTACCGAGCACATGTTCCGCGAGGGCGACCGCGCTCCGAAGATGCGCGCGATGATCATGGCCGACAGCGAGGAGGACCGCCGCGCCGCCCTGTCCGAGCTGTTGCCGCTCCAGCAGCGCGACTTCGAGGGCCTGTTCCGGGAGATGGCGGGATTGCCTGTGACGATCAGGCTGCTCGACCCGCCGCTGCACGAGTTCCTCCCGGACCCCGAGGAGCTCGCCGAGAAGGTCGAGCGCGCCCGTGGCGAAGGCTCGGACGATCTCGCGAGCCTCGAGCGGACGCTCGACCGCGTCCACGCGCTCGCCGAGGAGAACCCGATGCTCGGCACACGCGGGTGCCGCCTCGGGGTCGTCCATCCGGAGATCTACGAGATGCAGGTCCGCGCCGTCCTTCGCGCCGCCCGCGCGGTGCGAGGGGCGACCGGGGCCCCGTCGCAGATCGAGATCATGGTGCCGCTCGTGGCGTACGAGCAGGAGCTGCAGCTCATGCGCGACCTGGTGGACCGCGTCGTCGGCGAGGAGCGCGACGGCGGCGAGGATCCCGAGCTGAGCGTGGGCACGATGATCGAGCTGCCTCGGGCATGCTTCGTCGCCGACCGGATCGCGCGCGTCGCCGATTTCTTCTCGTTCGGAACCAACGATCTGACCCAGACCGCGCTCGGCTTCTCCCGCGACGACGTGGAGAGCAAGTTCCTGGCGCGCTACATCGACGAGAGGCTGGTGGACCGAAGCCCGTTCGAGACCATCGACGAGCCGGGCGTGGGTTGGCTCGTGCGGCTCGCGGCTTGGGTCGGCCGAGAGGCAAAGCCCGAGCTCACGCTCGGCATCTGTGGAGAGCACGGCGGGGATCCTGACTCCGTCGGCTTCTTCCACGACGCGGGTCTCGACTACGTGAGCTGCTCGCCGTACCGGCTCCCGATCGCGCGCGTGGCGGCGGCGCAGGCGGCGATCGCCGGTCGCTGAGCGGCGCCCGGTGGCGATCGAGTACGAGGCCGGCTCACTGCCGGTCCCGTAGCCACCGACGCCGCGCGCGGTGGGACAATCGTCGCGTGGCCGAGACGATCGAGAACCCCCGCGCCGGATCCGCCGCCGGGCTCGCGACGCGTCCGCTTCGCGAGCGCATCGAGGCTCGCGAGCGTGAGGAACTGGCGCCTTTGGCCGAGCGCTCCTACCCGGCGCGGCGCTCGACTCCAGAGGACGACTCCCCGCTTCGCACGCCGTTCCAGCGCGACCGCGACCGGATCGTCCA
>JBPCPH010000110.1:0-10310 GCA_050999415.1 Thermoleophilaceae bacterium | reverse complement strand
AGTCAGAGCTCGCCTCGCCGTTTTGCTCGACCTACCCGCGCACCGGCTTTGGGTGGCAGGTGCGCTCGCGCGGCGGCCCGCGCATCCTCTCGCTGGCAGAGCTCGAGCAGGTCAGAGACGAGCTCGCCGAGCGCATAGAGGAAAACCGCCGCGCGCTATCTGACCGCACCTACGTCGAGGAGGCAAACCGCGCCCGCATCGAGGCGATGATGCTCTGCCCGCAGGAGCACAAGTGGGTGCGCGTCGCCAACGAGGACATCGGCGAGCGCGGCTGCAAGCACTGGCACGTGCGCCCGCGCTTTGGCATCCTCGGGATGCTGCTCAACTGGTGGCGGGTGCGGATCTCCTCCGGCTGTCCGTTAGCCGGGGGGCGGCAGCGCAGCTGCCGCCCCAAAGCGTCGTCAGCCAGTGCGGCGCCTCCAGGCGCCGACCGGTCGCTTCGCTCCCTGAGTCGCTCGCGTGCAGAGCACGCGTCGCTCCCTGCGTCCTTCGCTGACTCGCTTTGCTCGGCCTAGGTCTCCGCCGCCGGGCAGATGATGCGGTAGTCGCAGAACGAGCAGATCTCGTACGAGGGGGTCGGCTCGAATTCCTGGCCGGCGATGCCGCGAGCGATGTCGGCCACCGCCCGCCGCACTCGCTCGAGCTCCTCTTCGGAGTGCTCGACCGGCACCTTCTCGGCGTCGAGCACGTAGTAGTAGCTCTGCGCTGAGGTCTCCATGCCCCACGACTCGCGCGCGCCCATCTGGTAGAGCGAGAGTTGGAGGTCCTCGCGCAGCTCCAGCGCGGTCTTCGGCTTGCCGGTCTTGTAGTCGATCAGCTCGTAGCGCCCGTCGGGGTGCCGGTCGACCCGGTCCACCCGACCGCGCAGCAGGTGCGGCCCGAGCTTGAACGCGAAGCTTCGCTCGAACGCCACCGGCTCGGACTGGCGCTCTGACTCGCGCTCGTGGTAGCGGCGCAAGGCGGTCAGCGCGCGCCGGCGGAACTGGACGTCGTCGTTCGAGTCGCCGAAGCCGCTGCGCCGCCATCCGGCTTCGAAGAAATCCATCAGCGTGTCGAGCGTGCCGTCGCCTTGCGAGTGAAAGCGCTCGAGCACCTGATGCATGACGATCCCGAAGCGCTGGTTGATGCTCGGCTCCTGAGGAATCCGAAAGACGCGCGCGAATTTGTACTTGAGCGGGCATAGCCGGTAGGTCTCGAGGTCCGAGGCCGACAGCATCAGCCCCTCTCCCCGGCGGGGGATAAACGACTCGAGCGACGGCTCCGGCGCCCGCGCCGGCTGGCGGGCGCCTGCGTCGCCGCCCGCCTCAGCGTCGCGCAGGTAGCCGTCCAGCCCCGACGCCAGAAAGGCGTCGCGCTGCTCGGGTGCCGCCGCCTGGAGCAGCAGCTCGTTCACCTCCGGCAGCGCCTCCGCCACCGACTGGCCGGCCTTGGCGCGCTCGATCAGCGCCGCGATCTTGACGAGCTCGAGGTACCGGGCAACGCCCTGGGAGACGTCGAGGTAGGTGTCGAGCCGCATCTCGCCGAGCCGTCCGCCGATTTCGGCGACCGTGTCCAGCAGCTCGTCGCGCATCATGCGAAAGCTTGAGTGAAGGCCCTCGCCGGGCCCGAAGAGCTCCTCCTCGAACACCTCCTCGTCCGCGCCCACGGCCGCACGCGCCTCCTCGTAGAAGCGCGACGGTCGGACGGCGTCCCCGCCCTCCGCCTGCTGGGCCCACGCGAGCACCAGCCCCTTGCGGGCGCGAGTCATCGCAACGTGCAGCAGGCGCCTCATCTCGGCGTCGTGCGCCGCCCGATCGTCCGCCGGGAGCGACTCCCGCAGTAGCTCGTCCGGCACCGCCGGAGCGCCCCGCCGCAGCGCCCCCGGCATCCGCCCGGCGCCGAGCCCGAGGACGAGCACGTGGTCGAACTCCAGTCCCTTCGCGGAGTGCATCGCCATCACCTGGACCGCCTCCGGCACGCCCGGCGGCGCCGCCTCTTCCTCGCGCAGGCCGGCTTCGGCCACCGCCGCCAGGTAACGCGCGAAGTCGCGCGCGGTCGCCGACGGCTCGCGTCGCATGTAGCTCGCCGCGACGTCCGAGAGCTTGGCGATGTTCACGAGCCGCTCGACGGTCTCGGCCTGCGCCGCGAAGAGCTGCTGGCGGCGCAGCCCGATTCGCTCCACGAGGCGGTGGACGAACGCATCGGGGCGCATCTCCTCGAACGCGCGCTGCGCTGCGCGGTGCAGGCGGAGGAAGGCGCGCGCTCGCTCGCGCCCCTCGGGCGAGAGCTGCGGCCCCTCGCAGGCCACGGCGACCGCCGCCACCATGTCGAGCTTGCGACGACGGGCGAGCTGCGTGAGGCGCGCGAGGTCCACCGCGCGCAGCTCGACCGGTGGCCGCGACAGAGCGCGCACGACCGCGCCCGAGTCGCCCGAGTCGGCGAGCAGCCGTAGCCAGGCCAGCGCGTCGCGCACTTCGGCGCGCTGGAAGTAGGCAGCCGCGCCGGCCAGGCGGTGCGGCACGGCGCGCTCCTCGAGCGCGGAACCGACGATCGCTCCCTCCGCCTTCACCGAGCGAACCAGCACGCAGATCTCGCCCGGCGGGACGCCGCCCGCCACAAGCCGTTCCGCCTCGTGCGCCGCCGCCTGCGCCTGCGCACGCTCCGAACGACAGCGCCAGAAGCGGACCGAGCCGCCGGCGCTGCCGCGCAGGCGCTTGCCGATCCGCTCCTCGATCGGCTCCACCACCGCGCCCGCGGCACGCAGGATGCGTCGCCCCGACCGGTAGCTGCGCTCAAGCCGCACGACCCGCGCACCCGGCTGCTCGCGCTCGAAGTCGAGCAGGTTCTTGGCCGACGCCCCGCGGAAGCGATGGATCGCCTGATCGTCGTCGCCGGCCACGGTCACGTTGCCGTGGTCCTGCGACAGCAGTCCGAGCAGCGCCGCCTGGGCGAAATTCGTGTCCTGGTACTCGTCCACCAGCACGTGGGCGAAGCGATGGGCGAGCCGCTCGCGCACGTGCGGGCGCTCGTGCAGGAGGCGGCAGGCCAGCACGATCAGGTCGCCGAAGTCGAGCGCGCCCGACTCAGCGAGCAGCCGGTCGTGGCGGGCGTAGACCTCCGCGAACTCGACCTCGCGGTCGGCGCGGGCGCGCAACGCGTCGCCGCCGTTTCCCCGGTCCGCTTCGTGGGCGAGCGCCTCCGCATAACGGCGAAAGTCCTCGGCGGCGACCATCTCGTCCTTGAGCCGGTCGATGCGAGCGACGAAACTTGCGACCAGCGGGCCCGGGTTGCCGCGGATCTCGTGGTGGCGCAGCGGCAGGTCGTCGATTCGCTCGACCAGCAGCGCGACGCGGTCGGCCGGCGTGACCGGCTCGCGCGACGGGTCGAGGCCGATCTCGAGCGCCTCGTCGCTCAGCAGGCCGGCGGCGAAGCCGTGGAAGGTCGAGATCGACAGCGCCTCGTAGGGGTCGTCGATCAGCGTCTCGAGCACCACGCGCATTTCGGTTGCCGCGGCGGTGGAGAAGGTCAGGGCGAGGATCGCATCCGGCGACGTCCCCTGCTCGATCAGCCAGAGGAAGCGGCGCGCCAGAGCGTGGGTCTTTCCGGTCCCCGCGCCGGCCACCACGAGCAGCGGCCCGGCCGGGTGGGTGACGGCCGCGAGCTGCGACTCGTTCAGGCCGTCGAGGGCGTGCGACATGCGAGCCTAGGATACGCCCGGCATGGTCCCGAGCCGCGACGTCGCGGAGGTCCTCGAGGCGGACTGGCTTGGCCTCTGCCGGCGCTCTGCCCGCGCAGTCGAGGACGAGCTCCGGCGCCATCCGAGCACGGCGGAGCGAGCGCGGACGACCGGGCGCGGCGAGGGCGGCGACATGACGCTCGCGATCGACCGGGCGGCGGAGGACGCCGTCTTCGCGGAGCTCGAGGAGCTCGCCGCGCCGGTTACCGCGGTCTCCGAGGAGCGCGGGCACGTGACGGTTGCCGGCGGCGGGCCGGTCCACGTCGTGATCGATCCGATCGACGGGTCGCTGAACGCCAAGCGCGGCCTGCCGATGTTCGGGCTCTCGATCGCGATCGCGTCGGGTGCCTCGCTGAACGATGTCGAGATCGCGTTCGTGGCCGATTTGGCGAGCGGCGAGGAGTGGTCGGCCCGTCGTGGCGGCGGCGCTTACCTGCGCGACGTGCGTCTGCCAACACTCGAGTCGGGGGCCGATCTCGAGCTGCTCGGCGTTGACTCGGCAACCCCGCGGCTCGTGGCAGCCGCCGCGGAAGCGCTCGAGGCCACGGGCGCGCGCCGGCTCCGCGCGTTCGGCTCGATCGCGCTGCACCTCTGCCAGGTCGCGAGCGGCAGGCTCGACGCGATGCTGAGCCTGGCCGCCTGCCGGTCGGTGGACGCCGCCGCCGGGCAGCTCGTCGTTCGCGAGGCGGGCGGCGCGGTGGCCTTCCCGGACGCCGGCGACGGCCGGCTCGGCGCGTCGCTCGATCTCGGCATGCGCTCGCGTGTCGTGGCTGCGCGCGACTCTCAGACCCTCGACAGGCTGCTCACGAAGTTGGCGTGACAGCATGCCGGGCGTGGCGGCGGCGATCCTCGACATCGACGGCACGCTCGTCGACTCGAATTACCACCACACGATCGCGTGGTATCGCGCCTTTCGGCGCCACGACATCCTGCTGCCGGTTTGGCGCATCCACCGTCACATCGGTATGGGCGGCGACCAGCTCGTGACCGCGCTCTGCGGAAAGGACGCCGAGGACGAGGTCGGCGAGGAGATTCGCTCGGACGAGAAGGACCTCTACGCGGAGCTGATCGACGAGGTCGAGCCGATTGAAGGCGCGCGCGACCTGATCGTGGAGCTACGCGACCGCGAGCACGACGTCGTCCTGGCCAGCTCGGCCAAGCCGGACGAGGTGGAGCACTACATCGACCTGCTCGACGCTCGCGAGCTCGCCCACGCCTGGACGACGCAGGCCGACGTCGACGCTACGAAGCCCGCGCCCGACCTCGTGCGCGCGGCCCTCGAGCGGGCGCAGGGCGACGGGACCGACGACGGCGGGGCGTTCATGGTCGGCGACTCGACCTGGGACTGCGTCGCCGCCGGACGGGCGGGGGTCCCCACGCTCGCGCTGCTGACCGGCGGCTTCGCCGACGCCGAGCTGCGCGAGGCCGGCGCAAGCGCGGTATTCGAGTCGCTCGGCGAGTTGCGCGGGCGGCTCGACGAGCTGCCGGCGCTGACCGCCGGGTAGTACGGCCGGCCGGAAGCTCGGTTCGGTCGCGCGGAAGGAGTGATGTCCCCCGACACAGATCTCGATGGCGAGGCGCCCTCACCGACGAGGCCGGACGCGCAGACGGCGGCCGCGCTGGTCGGGGTGCTCGAGAGCTTCTGTTCCGCGTTCAAGGCGCGAGACGCCGATGCCGTGATACGACTCTTCGCCCCGGATCCGGACATCGTCGTCGTCACCTCCGAAGAGGCGCTCCTACGCGGACCCGACGACCTACGGGCCTTTCTTCGAGCCTATGTGAGGGGGCCCACCACCTACTCCTGGACCTGGGACCGCCGGGAGGTCTGCACGGCAGGCGCGGTGGCATGGCTCGTGGCGGAGGGAACCGAGACCGCTGCCACCGAGGACGGGGAGCGCAAGCACCCCTACCGCATGACGCTGGTCTGCGAGCGACGCGACGACCGTTGGCTTCTCATGCAGATCCACGGCTCATCTCCGCATCCCGGATAGACGCTGGTAGCTAGGTGACCCCTCTAGGTCTGAAAGCGCTGCTCGACCCCGTCGAGCAGCCGCCAGTTGGCTTCGAGCGCGGACTCCGCGAGCGCCGCCAGGCGGTCTGCATCCACGTCCGCGAGGCGCTCCTCGAGTATCGCCCGCGAGTGGGCGGCGTGCTCGTGGTCGCGCTCGGCGTGGAGCGTGAAATAGGACAGGGCGGGGTTTTCGGCCGCGACCGCGTAGTGCTCGGTCAGGCCGGCGAGCTTCGTCTCGGAGATCGCGGGCTGGTTCGCCTCGACGGCGTAGAGCACGGCGAGTCCCTCCAGCGAGTCCGAGGCGGCGCGCCACGCGCGCGCGCACTCGATCGTCTCCTCGAGCGGCTCACGATCGAGCTCGGCGTCGAGCTCGCCAGCGAAGCGGTCCCAGAGCTCAACGTGCGCGCGCTCCTCCCGGGCATGGGCCAGAAGCTCGGCGCGTAGGTCGCGCTCGCAAGCGTCGGCGGCAGCCTCCGACGCCTCGGCCAGCGCCACGACCGCGTGCCGGTACTCGCCGGCGTAGAAGGCGAGCTCGTCGCCGGTCAGCTCGCCGGCGCTCCAGCGGCGGTAGAAGGGGTGGCGAAGCACGTTCCAGCGCTCGCGCGAGTCGTCGAGGCGGCGAAAGAGGTCCACGGTCGAGGTTCCTCTCGAGTCGGGGGCGGCGAAGCGGGGAATCCTACCCGCGCCCGGGGAGGGGCGTTGGCGCGGACGTCCAGCACGAGCTCAACCGCGTGCCCGCGCAGCAGCTGCTCGAGCTCGCCGGGGCCGCGGGTCGAGTGCCCGGCGGTCAGGATCTCGGCACAGCGCGCCTGCATGCGCGAAACTTTCCGTTCGCCGCGGGGGTGAAACGGGCTCGATGAGGTAAACAAGGACTTGACATGACGAAGCGATCGGAGACATAGAGGATGCCGAGAGCAATCTGGAGCGGCGCGATCTCCTTCGGGCTCGTCAACGTGCCCGTCAAGCTCTACAGCGCGGTATCGCGCAAGACTGTGCGCTTCCACCAGCTCCACGGCACGGACGGGGTGCGCATCCAGCAGAAGCGCATCTGTCCGGAGGACGGCACGGAGGTGCCCTACGACGAGATCGTCAAGGGCTATGAGATCTCCCCCGGCCATCACGTGGTGATCACGCCCGAGGAGCTCGAGTCGCTCGACCCGAAGAAGACGCGCACGATCGACATCGAGGACTTCGTCGAGCTCGAGGAGATCGACCCGATCTACTACGACGCGGCCTACTACCTGGTGCCCGACAAGGGCGCCGACAAGGCCTACAACCTGCTGCTCCAGGCGATGGGAGAGTCGGGCCGGGTGGCCGTGGCGCGCGTCGTGATCCGCACCAAGGAGCACCTGACCGCTATCCGCGCGACCGGCGACGTCCTGACGATGGCCACGATGCTGTTCGCCGACGAGGTGGTGCCGCCCGACCGCCTCGACGAGTTGGCCGACACGGACGCCGGGGCGTCGAAGCGCGAGCTCGACATGGCACGGCAGCTGATCGAGTCGCTCTCGACCCAGTTCGAGCCCGACAAGTACCGCGACGAGTACCGCGAGCGGGTGCTCGACATGGTCGAGCGAAAGGCCGAGGGCCACGAGATAGCGGTGCAGCCGGCGGAGGAGCCCGAGCGCGTCCCGGATCTGATGGCGGCGCTCGAGGCGAGCATCAAGGCTGCCGGCCAGGACGGTGGCGGCGACGCGGAAGCAAAGCCGAAGTCCGGCGGGCGCTCGGGCGCGAAGAGCGCCTCCTCGAACGGTCGTAAGTCGCGGTCGAGCAAGTCCTCGGGCGGAGGGTCGTCGTCGGGTGGCGCGAGCGCCTCGAAGCGCTCGGGCAAGGGCGCCAAGACGGGCAAGGGCACCTAGCCGCCCCCGGCGACTAAGGTCTGCCACGGATGGTGGACTGGTCGCTCGCGCGGCAGATCGCGCGCTTCGCCGCTGGGTCGGCGCCGGTACCCGACCTCGGCATCGACCTCGGGCCCGAGGTCGAGCTTGCCGGCGAGGAGGTCGCCCGGCACACGGGGCTTCAGCCCGCCGTGGCGATTCCCACGCCCGAGGTGCTGGCGCGCGCGGACTGGGCCGAGGCGAACCTCGCGACCCTGTCGTCGCTCCTCGACCCGGTCGCCGATCGGCTCGGCACTCGGCTGGGGACCGCGGGGCCGCTCGCGGGCCCGCTGCGCGCGGCAGCCTCCGCCACCGTGGCCGCCGAGGCGGGCCTCGTGCTCGGTTACATGTCGCAGCGCGTCCTCGGCCAGTACGAGCTGTCGCTACTCCAGCCGGAGGCGCCGCCCCGCCTTCTGTTCGTCGGGCCGAACCTGCTGAAGGCCGTGCGCGAGATGGACGTCGAGCGCGAGAGCTTCCTGCGCTGGGTCGCGCTCCACGAGGTAACCCATGTGATCCAGTTTGGCGCCGTGCCGTGGCTTCGGGGCTACCTGGGGGAGCTGCTCGAGCAGTACCTCGCGACCGTCGACATCCGCATCGAGCGCGGCGCCGCCGGGGGCTTGCCGTCCATGCCCGACCCCGCCCGCATCGTGGAGGCATTCCGCGAGGGCGGACTGATGGCGCTCGTCCAGAGCCGCGAGCAGCGCCGGCTGATGAACCGCGTCCAGGCCGCGATGGCTCTCGTCGAGGGCTACTCCGAGCACGTCATGGACGCCGTCGGCGCCCGCATCCTGCCAGCCCACGAGCCCCTGAGAGAGGCCATGGACAGGCGTCGCAGCAGCCGATCCGCTCCGGAGCGGGCGCTTCAGCGGCTGCTCGGCCTCGACCTCAAGATGCGCCAGTACGAGCTCGGCAAGCGATTCTGCGACGCGGTGGTGGCGGCCGAGGGCCTCGAGCGCCTCAACCGCGCCTGGGATGCTCCCGCGGAGCTCCCGACCCTGTCTGAGCTCGAGCGGCCTCGCACCTGGCTCGAGCGCGACGGCCGCGCAAAGGCCGCCTGAGCCGGTCCTGCGCGACGGTCACGCGCCACGCCGAGTGGTCTCGCGCCGACGCGTGCGTGACGGTGCTCACACAGGGTCGAAGCGGGTTTACGGTTCGCTCCAAGCTGGTATAGTCGTATCAACGTTAGAACTAACAAGGTTAAGCTCACCCTCAAGGAGGGGATCGCAGAATGGCTACCCAGACACCCACCCAGCGCAAGGCCACCGCGAAGAAGGCCGCCGCCACGCGCAAGCGCAACGCCTCGGCTCGCCAGGCGCGCACGACCCGCGCCGGCGCCAACCGGCGGTCCGAGACCACCCGCGGAACCGCTCGCCGCGCCACGAAGACCGCCGCCACCCGCGTCGACGCCGAGGCCACTCGGCTCGAGGGCTTGGCGCTTCAGGCCGAGCGCGCAGTGCTCGTCCCGGTCGGGGCGGCGCTCACCGCTCGCGACAACGTGGTCGAGGCCACCAAGCCGTTTCGCTCGGCGCAGAGCGCGGAGCGCGAGATCAAGAAGTTCGAGCGCCGCGGCGTGCGCGCCCGCAACGACGCGCAGCGGCAGGTCAAGCGCACCCGCACGCGCGTCGAGCGGGAGCTTCGCCAGCGTCGCCGCCAGGCCACGCAGCTCGTGAGGCGCAACCGGCGCAACCTGGAGACTCAGGTCAAGTCGGCTCGGCGCGACTTCGAGCGCGGCACCGACAAGCTCCAAGGCGGCGTCGGCGACCTCGCCAAGGACTTCGAGCGTCAGCTCGCGTAGGCGACTTCCCCCCGCGCCGCCGAGAGACGACGCGGGGTAAGGCTGCCGGCTTCGGCCGGTAGTGAAGTACCTCTCTCCTCCCTCAACCGGCGGGGCCCTCGGGCCTCGCCGGTTGCTTTTCGGCCTCCGTGCCCCGCGCGCCCCGACGCTCCGAGGAGGCGCTGTGCGGGAGCCTGGCCGGGGTTTGCCACAATCGGGGTATGCCCACGACCGAACAGGTGACCGACGCGCTCCGGTCCGTGATCGACCCGGAGCTGCGGCGCAACATCGTGGACCTCGGCATGGTCCGCTCGATCGACTTCTTCGACGAGGGTCGCATCGACGTCGTGGTGTCGCTGACGACTCCCGGTTGCCCGATCCGCTCGCACTTCGAGCAGGCGGTCAGGGGTTCGGTCGCGGCGCTCGACGGGGTCGGTCACGTCAACGTCGGCTTCGACGTCCTCTCGAGCCAGGAGAAGCAGGGCCTTCAGCAGAAGCTCGGCCGCACGAGCCTCCCCGAGGGGTCGCTCGCGGCCGTGAAGAACGTGATCTGCGTGGCCTCGGGCAAGGGCGGCGTGGGCAAGTCCACGATGACGGCGAATCTGGCCGCGGCGCTGCAGCTGGACGGCCGCCCATCCGCGGCGCTCGATGCCGACGTCTGGGGCTACTCGATCCCGCGCATGCTCGGCGTGCACGGCAAGCCGACCGTGTCGGCCGAGCGCAAGATCCTGCCGCTCGTGGCCGCCGGTGGCGTGCGCGCGATCTCGATCGAGTTCTTCCTCTCGGAGCGCGACCAGGCGATCACCTGGCGCGGCCCGATGCTGCACAAGGCGATCCGTCAGTTCCTCGAGGACGTGGACTGGGGCGAGCTCGACTACCTGATGATCGACCTGCCGCCCGGGACGGGCGACGTGGCGATGACCCTGGCGCAGC
>JBPCPH010000074.1:0-3552 GCA_050999415.1 Thermoleophilaceae bacterium | reverse complement strand
GCACTGCTCCTCGAGCAGCCGGACGGATCGCTGCGCGAGATCGAGGAGGTTCGCCGGCTGCTATCCGAGGGCAAGGAGCGCGGCTACCTGACGTTCCAGGAGATCGCCGCCTGCCTGGAGGACGTCGAGGTCACGAAGGAGCAGGTCGCCCAGCTCCACGGTCACTTGGTCGAGCACGGCGTGGACGTGGTCGCCGAGGACGGCGCGCAGCCGGCGTCGGAGAACGGGCGCGGCGCGGCCGTCGACCCGCGCCACCCGGCCGGTCGCAAGAAGGTCGAGCTCGACCTGACGATCGAGCCGAGCCTCGACTGCCTGCGCCTCTACCTGCGCTCGATCGGGCGTGTCGAGCTCCTCAACGCCGCGGGCGAGGTCCAGCTGGCGAAGCGGATCGAGCGCGGCGACATGGGGGCGAAGCAGCACATGATCGAGGCGAACCTGCGGCTCGTCGTGTCGATCGCCAAGAGCTATTTGGGCCGCGGGCTGACCTTCCTCGACCTGATCCAGGAGGGCTCGCTCGGTCTGATCCGAGCCGTGGAGAAGTTCGACTACCGCCGCGGCTACAAGTTCTCGACCTACGCGACCTGGTGGATCCGACAGGCGGTCACGCGCGCGATCGCCGACAAGGCGCGAACGATCAGGATCCCGGTGCACATGGTCGAGAAGCTCAACAAGGTCGTGCACGCCGAGCGCCAGCTCGTCCAGGAGCTCGGTCGCGAACCGACGCCGGAGGAGATCGCGGCGCAGCTCGAGTGGAAGACACGCGAGGTCAAGGAGATCCAGCGCCTTGCCCAGGTGCCGATCTCACTGGAGAAGCCGGTCGGCGACGAGGAGGACTCGGAGCTCGGGGACTTCCTCGAGGACGGCGGCGCCGAATCGCCGCTCGACACCGCGATGGAGAACCTGCGCACGGAGCACGTTCGCAAGGCGCTCGACTCGCTGCCCTCGCGCGAGCGCGAGGTGATCGAGATGCGCTTCGGCCTCGAGGGACACCAGGCGAGGACGCTCGAGGAGGTGGGCCGGGCGTTCGGGGTGACCCGCGAGCGCATCCGCCAGATCGAGAGCACCACGCTGCGCAAGCTCGAGCTGCTGCCCGAGGCGCAGCGACTGCGCGACGCGTCCTAGGCTGCCGCTCGCCGCCGCCCGGTCAGCGTTCCGGCAGGGCGCAGGCGGCGCCCTCGGAGAAGCCCACCGCGCTGGCGCCGAACATGCGGTTGAAGCGGGCGCGGTAGCCCTCCCAGGCGATCGCCGCGCCCAGCTCCACGAGCTCCGCCTCGCTGAACCGCGCACGTACCCGAGCGAGCACCTCGGCGGGGACGTCGACCGGCGTCTTCGACATCTCGACCGCGAGGTCGAGCACGAGCCGCTCGTCGGCCGAGAACGCGGAGCTCTCGCGGTAGCGGCCGATCTCCTGCAGCTGCCTCTCGGTCACGCCCATCTCTCTGCCAACGGCAGAGCCGATGTCAAGTCAGAACGGGCAGCCGACGAGCGCGCCGGTCTTGATCTGGCCGAGAGCCTTGAGCCGCCCGTCCACCCGGCCGCTCGCGAGCAGCCCGGCCTCGTATGCCGAGACTCCGGCCATGATCGCCGGCCGCCTGGCGAGGAGCCGAACGAGGTCGGGCGGGCGTCGGTAGCGGGTGTTGGCCAGGACGCGTGCGTAGGCGCGCAGCTTGCCGCTTCTCATCGTCCGCCACCGGGGCCGCCGGTATGCACGTTCTCATTCTCGCGCGTGCGCGCGAGCAGGACGGCGAGCAGCACGGTCGCGACGGCCAGCGCCACGAAGTCGAAGACGCCTACGGACGACGGCACCGCCTCGTCGATGTCCACCAGGTGGTTGACCGAGTGGAGCGCGAACTGGATCACCAGGAAGACCAGCACCGGGACCCGCCAGGAGCGCCGGATCACGGCCACGAGCGCGACCGCGCCCGCGGCGAGGTTGTACGTCGCCGTGTCGCGGATGTAGTGATCGTTCTGGACGCCGAAGGACCCGATCTCCGTGAAGAAGGTGTCCGGCGCGAAGACCATCAGCGTTCCCAGCCCGAGCTGGTAGGCGCCGATCACGATCAGCGCCGCCGCCAAGAGGCCGTCACCTCGCCGAGCCTCGACGCCTGCCTCCGAACCGATCATCGCCACCGCCTCTCGATCGCCTGCTAACCGTTGATCCGCACGACGCGGGATCGATGCTCATCCCGCTTCGGCGCCGTGCGACCCGCCTCTAGACTCCATCGCCCGCTAGGGGGGATGTCCGAGTGGTTAAAGGAGACGGGCTGTAAACCCGTTGGCTACGCCTACGCAGGTTCGAATCCTGCTCCCCCCATCAGCCTTGCCGCGGCCGCCAAACGGCACTCGATTCTCGACCGCCGGACGGTTTAGGGTGCTCCGCGTGCCGGCTGCCGCCGTCTCCTTCTACGACGTCGTCCTCTGGATCCACGTCAGCGCGGTCGTGATCGGCTTCGGGGGCACCTTCGCCTACGGCGTCCTGCTCACGACCGCCGCGCGCTCGGACCCGCGCAGCATGCCGGGCCTGCTACGGGCGATCCAAGCGAACGATCGGTCGCTCGTCACGATCGGCGGCATCCTGGTGCTCGTGAGCGGGATCTATCTCGCGGCGGACCGCTGGGACTTCAGCGAGGTCTTCATCGGCTGGGGGATCGTGGCCGTCCTGGCCCTGCTCGGGCTCGTTCACGGCGTGTTCATCCCGACCGAGCGGCGGGCCCAGGAGGCCGCCGAGCGCGACCTCGAGGCGTCTGGCACCGGGGGTGAGGTCGAGTTTGGCGAGGCCTTCAACCGGGCCAACAAGCGGCTGGCCATCATGGGGCCGGTGGCCGGCGTGATCATTTTGCTGACCGTCTACATGATGGTCGCGAAGCCGTTCCTCTAGGCGCGGGCGGGACCGGCAGGCGGCGCGAGGGGCGAGCCGGCGGCGTCCGCCACCTGCGGGCCCCTCAGCGTGCCGCGGGACTCACTCCGCGACGCTTCCCGCCCGTGCTCGCCATGTCCGACGTCGGCGACCCGCCGAGATCATGGCGCAATCCTTGCAGGGCTTCGAGCACTGCGGCCATCGTCTCGTTCATCTTGACCAGCTCGCCGTGGATCGCGGGAAGCGAGCGCACGTCGGCGAGCTCCGCGGACAGGCCTGCCACCGCCAGCTCGACGCGACGGAGCGGTTCGACCACCTCGCCGACGGGATTAGGAACCAGTCGTGGCATTCACACCCCTGTTCTCGGAGGACGCACCCCAACGTCGTGCCCGCGGACCGGACCGGCTACGACGCGTGCAGCCATGGCATGGTCTCACCGCGCCCGGACCGAGCCGCTCAGGCCGCCGCTCGCGCCGCTCCCGGCAGCCGGTCGAGCCACGGTCGCTCCGCCTCGATCTGCGCGGACAGCGACAGGAGCGTGTCTTCATCGTTCGGCCGGCTGACCAGTTGGACCCCGATCGGGAGGCCGCTCGCGCTTACGCCCGCGGGAACGCTCGCCGCCGGATGCCCGGTGGCGTTCCACGGCGGAGGGAAGGCGTCGAACGCGGCCGAGCCCACGAGCGTCCGGAGCGCGC
>JBPCPH010000071.1:0-11238 GCA_050999415.1 Thermoleophilaceae bacterium | reverse complement strand
GGGACGATGGGCGTCCAGACGATCAAGCTCACCGAGAAGAAGGGTGGCCTGGCTGGCGCGCTGATCGTGCGTGAGCACCAGGAGCTCGTCTTCATCTCGCGCGAGGGGATGGTCCAGCGCACCGGCGTCAGGGGCATCTCGCGCTACGGGCGGGCCTCGCAGGGCGTCCGCGTCATGAACCTCCGTGAGGGCGACGCCGTGAGCGCGGTCGCGCTCGTGGTCGAATCGACCGACACGGCGGCGCAGGTGAGGGCCGCTGCGGAGGAGGAGGAGCCGGTCGAAGGCGAGCCGGCCATGGAGGAGCCGGTCGCGGACGAGGACGAGCGGGACGAGCCCGAGGCGCCGGACGCCTGATCCGCCCGCGCGCCGATCCGCTCACCATGGCCGCGCCGTCTGCTTACATACGGCTCACCAGGGAAAGGAGGTGGTCCTAGCTTGATTCACAGATTTGTCGGGACCCTGGAGGTGTCCGGCCGCTAGGTCGGAGCTGGGCCCGCTTGGCGGAGTCCATTCCGGGCACCGTCGGCGAGATAGGCCGGGAGTCGTCCCTCCGGCCCCACGCGAGCGCGTGGCAGAGCGTCTTGTCGGCCGAGTCCAGCAGTTCAAACTGCGAAGGGCGCCTGAGGGCGCCCTTCGTCGTTCTCCGACCTCGAGTGGGGCAGCGTCCTCGCGGGTCTAGGCCGCCAACGGCAGGTACTGCTCCCAGATCGGCGGTATCGCCGACGCGGCGACGTGCACGAAGATCGTCGGGCCGGGAGGCTTCGGATGGTTCCGCGGATGCATCTCTGCCTGACGCGGGAGCCGGTCGCCCTTGCGGCGGTTGCAGGGCGCGCAGCAGGTCACGATGTTGTCCCAGGCAGACGAGCCGCCCTTCGAGCGCGGGATCACATGATCGACCGTGAGCTTCCCTCGCTCGCGCCCGCAGTACTGGCACGTCCAGCGGTCGCGCGCGAAGATCGCCCGGCGCGTGATCTTGCGGCTGTGCGCGTCGCGCGGGATCCGTACGTAGGTCACGAGGCGGATCACCACCGGTCGCGGGATGGTCAGGCTCTCGGCGTGAAGGCGCCAGCCGCCCTCTTCGAGTATCTCGGCGCGCCGCTTCAGGAGAAGCACGGTGGCGCGCCTGACCGTGCAGACGTTGATCGGCTCGTACGAGGCGTTCAGGACCAGCACCCGGCCGCTCGTCCCGCCGCGCCGCCGCTCGGATGCCCCGGGCGGCACGGCGCCGGCTGGGACTGGGTCCCGGCCCTCCAACGCCTCCAGAGTGACGGTCGCGGCCACGGCTGCGCGCCAGTGTAGCGGCGCGCCATGCGGCTCTAGATGGCTGATTCCATGACCCCCAGACCCACGCGACCGTGGGATCGGCCATCTAGCCAGCGGGATACGAGCCGAGCACGCGAAGGGTCTCGACCCGGCGCCGGAGTGCTTCGAGGGCGTCTCGGACCGGGCCGTCCGAGGCCCCCCCGTCGAGGTCGGCGAAGAACATGTAGTGGCCAAGCCGCACGCGGCGGGGGCGGCTCTCGATCTTCGTGAGGTTGACGCCGCGCTGCGCAAGCTCGGACAGGACGCCGACGAGCGCACCGGGCGAGTCGTCGTCGAAGCCCCAGAACACGACCGACGTCTTGGTGGGCGCGTCGATCGGAGCGAGCGGGGACTCGTCGCCGGGACCGAGCGGAGCCAGCCAGACGAAGCGGGTGAGGTTGTCGGGCCGGTCCTCGACGTTCTCGGCGAGGATTTTGCAGCCGTAGCGCTCCGCCGACAGGCGCGAGCCGATCGCCGCCCACTGCTCGTCCGCCGCGGACACGAGCCGGACCGCCTCGGCGGTCGAGGCGGCGGCCGCGCGCTCAGCGCGCGGGAGTCGCTCCCTGAGGAACCGCCGGCACTGAGAGATCGCGTGGGGGTGGGACACGACGCGGGTCAGCGCGTCCAGCGCGACGCTCGGTGGGGCGATCAGACAGTGGTGGATCGGGTGCGTGACCTGCGCCTCGATCCGCACATCGGGCGCATCGCCCGCCAGCGTGTCGAGCGTGGCTCGCACCGAGCCCTCGAGCGCATTCTCGATCGGGACCACGGCCCTGCCGACGTCACCCGTCTGTACCGCCATGACCGCCTCGCGGACGGTCGCCACGGGAAGCTGCTCCGCTTCGCCCCGGATCGACGCCTGCAGCGCCTCTTCGGTGAAGGTTCCGGGCGGGCCGAGGAACGCGACTCTCACGATCGAGAGCGAGCCGGACCGGGGGCAGCTCAGGCGCTCTGGCGGGCGTCGTGCGCCCGTACGACGCCGGCGTCCGTCGCGCCGCGAGGGTGTGAGGCGAGCGCGGCCGCGACCGCCTCGTTCTCCTCGGGCGAGAGCTGCACCTCCGACTCACCTTCGTGCACCTGCTTGACGTATATGCGCGCCTGGTCGCGATGGGAGATCGAGGAGATGACGACGCCCGAGCGGTGCGAGTCGAGCAGAGCGAGGGAGCTCGACTGTTGGCCGGACATCTCGCCGTAGGCGTCGTAGCGGATCACCGCCCGATGCGCCACGCATCCGGCGATGCGGGCGTCCTGCGCGATCGAGCGCTGGTCGAGGCCCCCGAGGGAGTCCTCGACCCAGTCGCGCAACTCGACGAACCCGTTCTCGAGTCGCTCCGCGTGCGCCACGAGATCGCGGCGCTCGTGCCCGCCGAGCACCGTCGACTGTGCGGCGCGCAAGCGGCGGACCCTGATGGAGACGACCACCGCCAGGACGAGCGCGACGAGCGCGACGGCGGCCGCGGCGAGGGCCACGACGCCGACCGTGGTGGTGAGCTCGTCGAGCGGCACGTGCTCAGCCTAGATGACCGATCCGCGGTCGAACAGCACGCTCGTCGTCGCGGGCGTGGTCGTGGGCCCAGTCATCTGGATTTGGATCATTTTCGCGGAGCCCGGCCACCGCTACTCGGTGAACAGGACGGTGAATGCGCCCTCGTTGTTGTCGGCGACCTCCTCCCCGGGCACGGGCTCGATGCTCACAGTGAGATCGAGCTCTTCCCCGGTGGGAGGGGCCTCCTCGAGCGGCAGACTGACCGTCTCGGTCGCGCCCGCGGCGATCGAGTCGAGCGACCCTTCGAGGTCGATCGGGGCGCCGCTCCCCTCGACGGTGGCGGTCACGGCCACGTCGGACTCGTCGTTGTCGCCCTGGTTCTGCACCTGGACGTCGAGGGCAAGATCCTGCCCGAGGGCGACTTCGGTCGGCGCGCCTTCCACGAATGCCTCACCGGAGGGCTGAACGGTGACCTCACCCAGCCCGGTGCCGTGCAAGCCGGGGCTCGCCTTCTGGTCCTCGTCGGCGCCTTCGGTGCGGATCTGGTCCACTGCGTCGCTCACGGTGGCGGGCTCGAGCAAGTCGATCTCCGGAAGGAACTGGCTGTCGGGCGGTTCGTCGACCTCGGCCTCGAGCTCCTGCTCGGCGAGCGCCTCCTCGATGCGCGGCTTCGCCTGCTGCGAGTAGATGACGTCGCTCGCCAGGAAGCTCTGCATGTCGGCGGCGATCGCCTCGATCGCCTCGTCCTGCTGCTCGTCGCCAAGCGCGCCGGGGATCCCCTCCGCGATGCCGCTCAGCCCGTCGCGCCTGAGCTCGAGGGTCTGAACGACCAGGTCCTGCGTTTCGGTGAGCTGGTCGGGCGGGTCCGCTGACTCGGCGCGCTCGACGAGCCGCTGCGCGTCCACGCCGAGGCCGTTGAGGGTGTTCTGTACGTCGACGGCGCTCAGGTCGCCCGGGTCCTGGAGCAGCTCGAACAGCGCCTCGCTCTCCTGGCCCGACTCGGCGATCACCGACGAGACCTCCTGGACGTAGTCCTCGAACCCGCGCTCCTCGCGAGCATCCAGGCAACCGCGCACCAGGAGGGCGGCGAGGATCACGACCACAACCCCGCCGCCGATCCCGATCGCGCGCCTGCGGGCGACGGTCTGGCGGTCGGTGCCCGGACCGCCTCCAGGCCGCCGCGGCGGAGGCCGCCTAGAGCCGCTTCCGGGCTCCGCCGGCGAGCCGCCGCGCGCCGGGCGCTCGTGCCCGTCAGCCGCGCCCGATGGATTGTCGCGTTCGTCGAAGAAGGACACGCGTCGGTCCGGCGGGGTCCGAGGCCACCTGTCCGCGGGACCCCGACAACCTAGCGGCAGGCCCGGCGGCGGAGATCGCTCGCTGCCATCATCGACCGTTGCAGCGCGGCGCCCGGGCGGCAGGGAGCGGACGCCGCGAGCCGAACCCGAGATCTATCAGCACGCCAGTCATCGACTCCCACAGCCCCACCGAGCGTCGCTCTCGCGAGGCGCCCACCGCAGCGGTCGGCGCCGAGGACCGCGTCCTCGACCGCTATCGGCTCGAGCGGCCGTTGGGGCGCGGCGGTCACGGGACCGTCTGGGAGGCGCTCGACGAGCGCCTCGAGCGCCTCGTCGCGGTGAAGGTGATCGCCCACGGCGACGGCAGCCTCGGCCCGCGCGCCGAGCGTGAGGGCCGGGTGGCGGCGCGGCTCTCCCACCCGGGGATCGTCGGCCTGTACGAGCTCGGCTCGGACGACGAGGCCGTGTACCTCGTCTCGGAGCTCGTTCGCGGCCGCACGATGGCCGAGCTGGCCGCGGCGGGCGGGCTTTCCGACCGCGACGTGTGTGGGATCGGGATCGCGCTCTGCTCCGCGCTCGGGCACGCCCACGCCCAGGGAGTGATCCACCGCGACGTGAAGCCCCAGAACGTGATCGTGGCCGCCGAGCCGGCGGCCGGCGCCGGCTTCGCGAAGCTGACCGACTTCGGCGTCGCCCACGTTGCGGGCGAGGAGACGCTGACGCGGACCGGGGACGTCGTGGGCACGTTCGCCTACATGGCGCCAGAGCAGGCCGAGGGCAGGCGCGTCTCGACCGCGGCAGACGTCTACTCGCTGGCGCTCACGCTCCACGAGGGGTGGAGCGGCACGGGCGCCGCCGGCTCACCGGCGGCTCGGCTGGGGGGGCGTCCGATCGCCTCGCTCGAGCGCCTGCGCCGTGACCTTCCGCCCGAGCTCTGCCGCGCGGTCGACGCGGCGCTCGACCCCCGCCCCGAGCTCCGGCCGTCGCTCGGCCGGCTCGAGGCCGAGCTTCACGCCGCTGACCGGGCGCTGTCCGAGGAGGGTGGCCTCGTCGAGCCGGCCACGCGACGGCGTGTCGGGATCCCGAGCGCGGAGGTGTTCGGGCGTCCACGGCCGAGGCGCGCTCGTGGCTGGCTGCAGCGCGCCGGCGCCGGGCTCGCCGCGGCCGTCCTCATTGCCGCCGCGCTCCAGTTGCTCGGAGCACCGCGCTTTCCGATCCCGGCTCTGGGAGTCGCGGGCGGGGCGGCGGCGCTGGTGGCGCTCCTGCCGCGCATCGGGTGGATGCTGACCGCCGGGGCCGTCGTGCTCTGGCTCGCCTCGCCGATGGCGGGCCTGCAGGGCACCGCGCTGGTTCTTGCGGTCGCGATCGCGCCGGTCCCGCTCCTGCTCCCGCGCGCCGGGCTCCTATGGTCGGTTCCCGCGCTGGCGCCGCTGCTCGGGGCGCTCGGGCTCGCGCCGATGTTCGTGGCCGTCGCCGGGCTCGCGGCGACCGCGTGGCGCCGGGCCGCGCTCGCCGCGCTCGGGCTCGCGTGGCTGGCGGCGGCCGAGGTCCTGACCGGACGGGCGCTGCTCTTCGGCGCCGTCGAGGAGACTGCGCGCGCTGCGGCCTGGGAGGACTCTGCGCTGACCGCCGCGCGGGACGCCATCTACCCGACGCTCGTCTCGCCGCTGGCGGCGGTGGCGGGCGTCTGGGCCGCGCTGGCCGTGGGCCTCGGCCTCGTCGTGCGCGGGCGCGCCGTGCCGCTCGATCTCGTTGGCGCCATCGCGTGGGCGATTGCGCTCGTCGCGGCGCACGAGTGGCTCGGCCGGCTCCTGGCGGGCGACCTGGCCCGCTCGGACGCGCGCGGGCTTGCCGCCGGGGCCGTCGTGGGTGCTGCGGCGGCGGTCGCAGCCGCCGCCGGCGGCGAGCGCCGACACGCGTGGGAACGGCCCTCCTTTCCGTAGGATGCCCACGAGGCCAACTTCGAAGTGAGCATGCTGAGAAACCTCGAGGCGAAGATCGCCGGAGCGGTCGAGGGCGCGTTCGGGCGCGCCTTCAAGTCGCGCGTCCAGCCGGTCGAGCTGGCGCGCAAGCTCGCGAAGGAGATGGACGACAACAAGACCGTCTCGGTCTCCCACACCTACGTCCCCAACGAGTACGCCGTCTACCTCTCGGCGGCCGATCGGGAGCAGTTCACGAATTACGAGGGCGCGCTCCAAAAAGAGCTGTCGGACTACCTCCTCGAGCACGCCCGCCGGGAGGGCCTCGCGCTCGTGACGCGACCGCGTGTGGCGCTCGAGACCGACGAGCGCCTGCGGACCGGCGAGTTCGGGATCGGTGCCTGGATGTCGGACGCGGCCGCCGACGAGGCGGCAGGCGCGGGGACGCCCGAAGCATCCGCGGCGGCGGACCACGGGCACACGATGGTCTACTCGCCGGATCGTGCCCCGCGCATGCTCGAGACGCCGATGCCACAGCAGGTGGCGGCGCAACGCGCGGTCCTCGTGGGCGACGGAAAGCGCACGATCGTCTCGGGCGACCGGATGGTCGTGGGGCGCAGCCGCGACTGCGACTTGATGCTCGAGGACCCGAACGTCTCGCGCCGGCACATGGAGCTGCGCCGAGACAGCGCCGGCTGGGTCGCCGTGGACCTCGGCTCGACCAACGGCGTGAAGGTCAACGGGCGGAGGGTCGAGGAGGCGCCGCTCGAGCCCGGGGACGAGATCGCGGTCGGCGTCTCGCGTTTCACCTTCGAGCTCGGGTAGACGACATGACCGATCCAGTCGCCCTCCTGCTCAAGTTCGGCTTCCTCGTGGTGCTGTACCTGTTCCTGTTCTGGGTCGCGCGCAGCGCGCTGCGCGACATTTCGCGCCACAGCTCGGACGACGCCCCGCGCGCGGCCGCCGGCGGCCTCCCGGAGGACCGTGAGCGCCGCCGCGAGCCCGGCATGGACCTCCGCGACGGGATCGAGCCCCGGCTGGTCGTCGTGGCCGCCATGGGGCACGAGCCGGACACTGCGTTTCGGATCGGCGACAGCGCGACGCTTGGGCGGTCGCAGTCGGCCGAGATCAAAGTCGACGATCCGTTCGCCTCCTCCGCCCACGCGCGGATCTTCCCCCGCGGCCAGTTCATGTACATCGAGGACATGGGCTCGACCAACGGGACCTACCTCAACGGGCGCCAACTGCGGCGTCCCGAGCGCCTCAAGGTCGCGGACAGCGTGCGGATCGGCGACACCGAGTACCGCTATCAGGAGTAGATAGATGGCGCTCACGATCGTCGATCAGGCAGGGCTCACGGACGTCGGCCGCCAGCGGAGCTCGAACGAGGACTCGTTCCTCGAGTCCGCGCCGGTGTTCGCGGTCGCCGACGGCATGGGCGGCGCGCGCGCCGGCGAGGTCGCCTCGCGGATCGCGGTCGAGACGCTCGCCGACGGCGATGCGGGGGACGGCGAGGCCGAGGCACAGCTCGCCGAGACGGCGCAGGCGGCCAACCGCCGCATCTACGAGCTCGCGCAGAAGGACGACTCTCGCGCCGGGATGGGGACGACCTTCACGGCGGTCCTCGTCGACGGGGGTGACGTGGTCACCGGTCACGTGGGCGACAGCCGCCTCTACCGCCTGCGTGACGAGGCGCTCGAGCGGTTGACGCGAGACCACTCTCTCGTCGAGGAGCTGGTCCGCCGCGGAGAGCTCGACCCCAAGGATGCGGAATCGCACCCCCAGCGCTCGATCATCACGCGCGCGCTCGGCCCGGAGCCGGAGGTCGAGGTCGAGACCTTCACCTGCCCGGGCCGCGCCGGCGACGTGTACCTGGTCTGCTCCGACGGGCTCACGTCGATGATCTCGGAGGAGCGTCTTCGCGATCTCCTCCCCGCGGATGGATCGCTCGACGAGGCGGCGCAGCGGCTCGTCGAGGCCGCGAACGAGGCCGGCGGCAAGGACAACATCACCGTGGTCCTGTTCCGCCTCGGCGACGACGGAGGCGCAACCGCGGTGAGCGGCGACACGCTCTCCGGGCAGGAGACCCGCGCAGACCTCAGCGCGAGCGAGGTGCGCGCCGCCGCCGAAGCCGATAGAGGCGCGACGAGCCGCACCGCCGCGGCAAGCTCCTCGAGTGCTCGCGGGCGACGCCGGATCGGCGCCGCCTTGGCGGCGCTGGTGCTCGCGGCGCTGCTGGTCGGCTTCTACTTCGGCTCGCGCGAGTTCTATTTCCTCGGGACCAACGACCAGGGCCTCGTGTCGCTCTACCGCGGGCTTCCCTACGACCTGCCGCTCGGGGTCGAGCTGTACGAGCAGCAGTACGTGAGCGGCGTGCCCGCGGCGTCGATCGAGCCGGGCCGCCGCGAAGAGATCATCGGCCATCAGCTCCGCGAGGAGGGCGACGCGCTCGACCTGATGCGCGACCTCGAGGAGGGGCGGCTCGTGCCGTCATGAGCGTAAAAGCAGGCGCTCTGCCGCTGCGAAGGGCCTTCCGATGACCGCACGATCGCGCGAGCTCTTCGGCCTGATCCCGGTGTCGCTGCTGGTCACCGCCGGCTTCACAGCCGTGCTCGTCACCCGCGCGGACGAGGTGCAGACCGTGACGGTCACCTACGGGGCGGTGTTCCTCGGCGCGTGCGTCTTCGCGCATCTCTTCATCCGCGCGCGCCTGCGCGACGCGGACCCCTACCTGTTCCCACTGGCGGCGCTTCTGACCGCGTTCGGGCTGGTGATGATCTACCGCATCGACGAGGAGCTGGCGCGCGAGCAGGCCGTGCCGTTCGCGATCGGGCTGATCCTGTTCTGCCTCACGATCGTCTTTCTGCGCGACCACCGCGCGCTCGAGCGCTACCGCTACGTGATCGCCGCGGCGGGCATCGTGCTGCTGCTCCTCCCGCGCGTGCCGGGCATCGGCGAGCAGGCGAACGGGGCGTTCCTCGCGATCAACCTCGGCGTCACCACGTTCCAGCCGGCCGAGTTCTCGAAGCTCGCGATCGTGATCTTCCTGGCGAGCTACCTCAACGACAACCGCGAGGTGCTCACCGGCAGGACCGCGCCGCCGTCCGCGATCCAGACCGCTCGGTTGATCGGCGCGGGGGCCGCCCTGTTCGCGCTGGAGTACCTCGTGCTCGGCCTCGACCTGTTCGTGAGCGTGATGGGGGCGCTGTTCCTCGTGACGCTCGCCGCCGTGCTGCGCGAGCGGCCATCGCTCAAGCACTTCGGCCCGCTGCTCCTGGTTTGGGGGCTCGCGATGGTCCTGATCGTCTTCATCCGCGACCTCGGCGCCGGCCTGATGTTCTTCGGCGGCTTCCTGGCGCTGCTGTACGTCGCCACCCAGCGGCTCTCGTTCGTCGCCTTCGGGCTGACGCTGTTCGCCGGCGGGGCGACGCTGTTCGCGAAGAGCGTGGACCACGTGGGCCAGCGCGTCGATATCTGGCTCGACCCGTTCGCGAGAGGCGTCGTGGACGACGAGGGCTACCAGATCGCTCAGTCGCTGTTCGCCCAGGCGGACGGCGGCCTCTTCGGTCAGGGCTTCGGTGAGGCGCTGCTGATCCCGCCCGGCGGCGGCCCGCCGATCCTGCCGGCGGCGGAGACCGACCTGATCTACGCGCTGATCGTCAACGAGCTGGGGCTGTTCGGCGGGGCGGCCGTGGTGCTGGTCGCGCTGCTGTTCGCCGCGCGCGGCTTCAAGATCGCGATGCTCGCGGAGGACGGCTTCTCGAAGCTGCTCGCCGCCGGTCTCACCGCGGTGTTCGCGCTCCAGGTGTTCGTGATCATCGGCGGAGTGACGCGCGTGATCCCGCTGACCGGCGTCACGCTCCCGTTCGTCTCCTACGGCGGGGCCTCGCTGGTCGCGAACTTCGTGCTGCTCGCCCTGCTCCTGATCATCTCCGACCACGCCCGCCGCGACGCGGAGCGCCGGCAGCGGGGAGGCGTGGTTTGAACCGCCCCATCGCGCGCATCTTCGGCCTCTTCACGCTGCTGTTTGCGGCACTGTTCCTCTCGACGTCGATGTGGTCCGTGTTCGAGGCGGAGGGGCTCGAGAACAACCCCGACAACCGCCGCGCGCTGCTCGAGCAGGAGACCATCCCGCGCGGGATCATCCCAAGCGCGGACGGCGAGGACCTCGCGGTCTCCGAGCAGGTGGCCGGCGGCGAGGAGCCGCGCTTCGAGCGCCGCTATCCCGAGGGCTCGCTGTTCTCGCATGCCCTCGGCTATTCGTTCACCGAGGTCGGGCGGTCGGGCCTCGAGCAGTTCTACAACGACTCGCTCTCGGGTCAGGGCGACGACCTCGAGTCGCTGTTCGGCGACCTGACCGGGGGCCCCGAGGCCGGCGACGACCTGACGACCCGTCTCGACGCGGAAGCGCAGCGGACCGCGCTCGAGGCGCTCGGCGGCCAGGCAGGCTCGGTGGTGGCGCTCGAGCCGGACACCGGCAAGGTGCTCGTGATGGCGAGCCTCCCGGACTTCGACCCGAACGCGGTCCCCGACCAGCTCGACGAGCTCAATCAAGCCGAGGGCTCGCCGTTGCTGAACCGGGCCACCCAGGCGCGGTACCAGCCCGGGTCCACCTTCAAGGTTGTCACCGCGGCGGCGGCTCTCGACAGTGGGGAAGCCACGCCGGACTCGATCCTCGACGGGAGCTCGCCGGCGATCATCGGCGGCGCGCCGCTCGAGAACGCCGAGGGCGACGCGGGCGGAGCGGTCTCCTTCAGCGACGCGCTGACGTTCTCGGTGAACACTGCATTCGCCCGCCTGGGCGAGGACCTGGGCGCGGAGACGCTGTTCGAGTACATGCAGCGCTTCGGCTTCGAGCGGCCACCGCCGATCGACTATCCGTCGAGCCAGCTCTTCGCGAGCGGCGTGTACGAGGGCGACGAGCTCGTCCAGGCGGACGAGCCGGTGGACATCGGGCGCGTGGCGATCGGGCAGGAGCGACTCCAGGTCACCCCGCTCCAGATGGCGATGGTCGCAGCGGCCGTCGCCAACGACGGCGAGCTGATGGCGCCGCGGCTCGGCGACGCCATCGTCGCCCCCGACGGTCGCGTCAAGGATCGCATCGGGCCGGCGTCGGCGTCGCAGGTGATGAGCGCCGAGGCCGCAGACGCGCTGGCCGAGATGATGCTGCGGGTGGTCAACGAGGGCACGGGAACCGCGGCCCAGATCGAGGGCGTGGAGGTGGCGGGGAAGACCG
>JBPCPH010000190.1:0-6626 GCA_050999415.1 Thermoleophilaceae bacterium | reverse complement strand
CCGAACAGAATCAGCGGCGGCACCGCGTAGACGCCGGTGAAGACGTGCGTCAGGCCAAACAACCCGCCGGCGATCAGCGCCGCGCCCCAGGTCGGGAGGCTCGTGCGCAGCGAGCGGTAGAAGAAGCCGCGGAAGAAGAACTCCTCGGCCACCGGCGCGATGACGATGATCAGCACAGCGGCGATCACCAGCGACAGCGTGGACTCGTCGGCGCCGAGATCGTCGAGCGTCGTCTGCTCCTCGTCCACCCCGAGCGCCACCGCGTAGATCGCCGACAGGACGAAGAACGACACGAAAGCGAGAGCCGACCAGCCGAGCGCCGGCCAGAAGCGGGTCCGGCGAAAGCCGAAGTGCCACGCCCGCGGGCGCAGCCTCAGGTACGCGAGCCCGACCGCAGCGCCGATGAAGGCCACGTACTGCACGACCGCGCCGCCGATCGTCACCGCCGGGCTGGTCTCGTCGAGGTCGCCGCCGAGGACGACCGCCACGACGCCGATCAGCGCCCCGAGCACGAGCGTCACACCGAGCGCGATTCCGAACCCGGCGAGCGAGAACCACCACGGCCAGCGGGGCTCGCGCTCGACGCCCTCGGGCAGCTCCGGGTTGGCCGGTGGCGGCGGGTGGGGTGCTTCGGGGGTGGCGGTCATCGGCGTGCGCTTCCGGGGTGGTTCTCGACAGGTGTGGACGCCGAGCCGGCGATCACCCGCGCGCCAAGATTAGGGACCGCGCCTCGTCGAGCGACCGAGCGACGGTCACGCTCGCGTCCTCGACAGCCGGTGCGCCCGCGCGGAGGAGCAGGATCGCCTCGATCCCGGCGGCGTGCGCCCCGGCCACGTCGTGCTCGAGCGAGTCGCCCACGCAGACGGTCTCCTCGGGACCGCAGCCGGCCACCTCGAGCGCGGCATCGAAGACCTGCCGGTCCGGCTTGGTCACGCCCACCTCGGCCGACGTGACGACGCCGTCCACCAGCGACCGGAGTCCCGCGTCCGCCAGCACGCGAGCGAGCGAGCAGTCCCAGTTGCTCGCCACGACGAGCCGAAGTCCCGCCGCGCGCAGCGCGCGCAGCGCCTCTTGCACGCCCCTGAGCGGGACGAACGAGATCGCGGCGAGCAGGGCCGCGCGCACCACTGCAAGGCGCTCCCGACCGAGCCCGAGCGCCTCGGCGGTCACAGCCGCGCAGGCGTTGCGCAGCCGCGCGAGCGATTCGCGGTCGCGGCCATCCAGGTGGTGGTCGAGGTAGTAGTCGATCTCGGCACGAAACGCTCCCTCGGCGGCGGACGCCGACACGTCGACCCCGCGCCGCGCGAGCTCGCGGCGCAGCCGCGGTCCAGGCGGCTCCAGCTCGAGCAGCGTGCCGAGGCAATCGAGCAGCACCGCCCTCCGAGGCATCCGGCCGCTCGGGCGAACGGCGCGCCGGCCGGGCGGCCCGGTCATCGTCCGCGATTCGTTAGATGCATACCGAGACACTCGCACGGGACGTGTCTATCCTTTTCGGCGGGTACCGGAGCGATCCGCGCGATCGACCGGGGGCGAAGGTCCTAGGCGACCACTCGCCCCTCGATGCAGCGCGAATACGTGCAGGACTCTCTCGATGACTCAGCGCGAGCGACAAGTCAAGCGGCGCCGCCGGCGCAAGGGGCTCCCCAAGGGGCTCCTGATCCTGGCCACCGTCAGCGCCGCCGCGGCGATCGGCCTCCTCGGGGCCGTGGGCTACGTGATCGCGGTCGCAGCGAGCACGCCCGCACTCGAGGAGCTCGAGCCGCGCGACGCCGGCCAGACCTCCTCCGTCTACGCCGCCGACGGCTCCCGGCTCGGGTTCGTGCAGTCGGACATCATCCGCACGCCGGTCGAGTCCGACAAGATCCCCGACCTGCTGCGCGAGGCGACGATCGCGATCGAGGACGAGAGCTTCTTCGAGCACGAGGGCGTCGATTACAGCGCGATCATCCGCGCGGGCGTCGAGAACATCTCCTCCGGCGAGACGCTCCAGGGCGGCTCGACGATCACCCAGCAGCTCGTGCGCGCCCTCTACATCGAGGACCCCGAGGACAGCTACGAGCGCAAGATCCGCGAGGCGAAGCTCGCGCAGGAGCTCGAGGAGGAGCGCTCCAAGGAGTGGATCCTCAGGCAGTACCTGAACTCGGTGCCGTTCGGGACCATCAACGGAAGCAGCGCGCTCGGCGTCGAGGCCGCCTCCGAGGTCTACTTCTCCAAGCACGCCGACGAGCTCGAGCTGCACGAGGCGGCGCTGCTCGCGGGCCTCCCCCAGGCGCCGTCCGAGTACAACCCGTTCCGCGAGGAGAGCGCCGCCCTCGCACGCCGCGACGAGGTGCTCGCGCAGATGGCCGCGAACGGCTTCGTCACTCCCAAGAAGGCGAGGAAGGCGTCCGAGCGCGGCCTGGACCTCGATCCGAGCGACCGCTACACCGAGCGGCGCGAGCCCTACGTGTTCGACTACGTGCAGGACGAGCTGCTCGAGGAGTACGGCGTCGAGGCGCTGCGCGAGGGCGGCCTGGAGATCCACACGACGATCGACCCCGACCTCCAGGAGGCGGGGCGCGACGCGATCAACGGCCCGCTCGGCTACCCGGGCGCGCCGTCGGGGGCACTCGTGTCGATCGACCCGTCCAACGGCGACATCAAGGCGATGGCCTCGAGCGGCGAGTACGACGATCGCACCTTCAACCTCGCCGCGCAGGGCAAGCGCCAGCCCGGATCCGCCTTCAAGACGATGGTGCTGACGGCCGCCATCCGCGAGGGGGTCGACCCGGACGCCACGACGTACACGTCGATGCCGCTGTCGCTCAGCAACGAGTACGGGACCTACGAGGTCTCGACCTACTCCGAGACCTACAGCGGCCCGATGAACCTCAGGGAGGCGACGATCGAGTCGGACAACACCGTCTACGCGCAGCTGATCCTGGACGTCGGTCCCGAGGACGTCGCCGACACCGCTCACCTGCTCGGCATCGAGTCGGAGCTCGACGAGCTCCCGGCCGAGGGCCTCGGCGGCCTGCGGATCGGCGTCTCGCCGCTCGAGATGGCCAATGCGTACGCGACCCTCGCCGCGGGCGGCATCCGTCACGAGCCTCAGGCGATCGAGAAGGTGGAGTTCCCGAACGGCGACGTCGAGGAGTTCGGCGAGTCCGACGGCAAGCGCGTGCTGACCGACGGCGAGGCCTACGAGGTCACGAGCATCCTCGGCGACAACATCGCGTCCGGAACGGGCACGGCCGCGAGCATCGGCTGCACCGGCGGGCAGGCCGGCAAGACCGGCACGACCGACGAGTTCAAGGACGCGTGGTTCGTGGGCTACACGACCAACCTCTCGACCTCGGTCTGGGTCGGTTACCCGGACGTCGCGACGCCGACCGGAATCTCCGGGGGCGAGACTCCCGCGACGATCTGGAACTCGTTCATGTCCGTGGCGAACGGAGAGTGCGAGGCGTTCCCCCAGCCCAGCGAGCCGGCCGAGCTGACCGCGCTCGTCAGCGACAACACCAGTTCTTCCAGGTCCACGTCGAGCGAGGTGGCGCCCGATTCATCGGCCCCGGTTCCGGCGCCGGGCGAGTACGCCCCGCGGTACTACGACGCGCCGCCGCTCGAGACGCCGGAGCCGACGGTCCCGCCCTAGCCGCCACCCGCGGTCACGCTCTCGCGCCCGGCCCAGGCCACGACGCCCACGAACGCCAGCTCCACCGCCGTCTGAAACAGGCGAAACCCCACCGCGATCGCGGTGGCCACCGCGAGCGGCAGCACGGCCGCGAGCGCCGCCGCCAGCGCGGCGTCGCGGGTGCCGAGCCCGCTCGGGGCGATGAACGTGACGACGGCGACGCCGAACCCCACCGCCTGCGCGGAGGCGACGTAGGGAAAATCCTCCGCGCCGACCGGGTGGAGCGCCGACGCGAAGCCGAACACGCCGGTGCCGACCGCGACCCACGACACGATGTAGACGACGAGCAGCGTCGCCACGCGGGCCGGGGAGAGAACCGCCGGAAGCGGCTCACGACCGAGCTTTGCCAGCGCGAAGTCGGCGCCGCGGCGAAAGACGCGCGGGTGGAGCGCCGCCAGCGCGAGCGGCACGACCGCGAGCACCGCGTAGCGAGCCGGCTGGTCCTCGAGGGCCGGCATCGTGATCACGAAGTACGCGGCCACCACTATCGCGGCGCTGAGCGCGAGCCCCAGCTCGTAGACGAGGCTCGCCACGCAGATGCGGCGACCGACGCCGAGCCGCTCGGCCATCACCACGCGTCCGACCACCATCAACGCGTTCGTCGGCACGTAGCGAGCGAGGATCGACTTTCCCCACACCGCGCGCCCGGGGGCGCCGTCGAGGTGGGCGCCGAGGCCGCGCACGATGGCCCGCCACGCTTCGGCGTGGATGACGTAGAAGACCACGACGCCGGCCGCGGCGAGCGCGAGCCAACCGGGGCGAAAGCGCCAGTCGAAGTTCGGCAGCTGGTCCGACTGGGTGGCGACGAAGCCGACGAGGAAGCCGAGGATGAGCACCACGAAGCCCCACCGCGCGACCATTCGCAGCCGCGGGCGCCGGGTCTCGCCGCGGCCGACCTCCGCCGCGGCCGTGCCGGCACGCTCGAGCATCGTCGGCCCGCGGCCACGCTCGCCTGCGCTTCTCACTGTGCGTCCATGGGCTCGGTCGTCCCGCGCCGAGGCAGCGGGAGGGAGACTGTAGTGGTGCGTGAGCGCGAGCTGATCCAGGCGATCGGGCGGGAGATCGGGCGAAGCGCGGGCCGCGTGCTGCGCGGTCCCGGCGACGATGCGGCCGTGGTCGCGGCCGAGGCCGTGGCGGTGACCTCCGTCGACGTCGTCGTCGAGGGCGTCCACTTCGAGCTCGAAAGCCACTCGCACGCGGACATCGGCCACAAGGCGCTCGCGGCCGCGCTCTCCGACCTGGCGGCGATGGGCGCAGCGCCGGGGGAAGCGTACGTGGGCCTGGCGCTGCCGCCCACCGCCGAGCTCGCCGACGCCCTCGCGATCGTGCGTGCGATGGCGACGCTCGCCGAGCGCACCGGGACGCAGGTCGCAGGAGGCGACGTAGTCGGCGGGCCGGCTGTCACCGTCGCGGTCACGGTCACCGGGTGGGCGAGCGACGCGTCGGAGCTCGTCTACCGCGACGGCGCGAGCGCAGGGGACCTGATCGGGGTCTCCGGAACGCTCGGCGGCTCGGCCGCGGGGCTGGCGCTTCTGGAAGGCTTGGATGCGGGCCTCGACGCGGACGGGCGCGAGGAGCTGATGAACCGCCACCGCCGGCCCGAGCCCCTGCTCGCACTGGGTGGCGCGCTGGCCGCGGCGGGTTGCTCGGCGATGATCGACCTGAGCGACGGGCTGGCTACGGACGCGCGGCACCTGTGCGAGCAGAGCGCCGTGGCGATCGTGATCGAGCTCGGCGAGCTGCCACTCGCGCACGGCGTTCCCGAGGTCGCTCGCGCGGCGGGGCGCGGCCCGCGCGAGCTGGCCGCGACCGGCGGAGAGGACTTCGAGCTGCTCATCGCGGCGCCGCCGGCGCGGCGCGCCGGCATCGAGCGGGCGGCGGACGCGGCAGGTGGACGCGTCACGTGGGTAGGGCAAGCCTCAGCGGGCGCCGGTCTCACGCTGCTCCGCACGGACGGGACGGCCGTGCAGCTGTCCGGCTATGAGCACTGAGCACAGCCATCTACCGCTTGAGCGCCGACTCCGTCCCGCCGAGCGACCCGGGGCCGGCGTAGCCCCCGGGTCCGCGAACGGTGGGCGCCGCCTCCTCCACGGCCTCGGTCCGCCCATGCCAGGCCGCCACGATCTCGATCACCGACGCGAGCGCGCCGAGGAGCACGCACCCCACGAGCGCCCCCAAAAGGTCGACCTGCCCGCCCGTGACGAGCAGGAAGAGGTACCAGAGCGCGTCGACCGGATCGAGTGAAAGCCTGACCATGTAGGACAGCGCGACCGCGGCGGGCAGGGCGAGCCCTCCCGCGACCATCAGGGCGCGAGCGCGCGTGCGCCGCGGTCCCTCGTAGAGCGCCGCCAGCGTCCAGAGGTGCGCCGCGGGCACGAGAGCGAGCGCGGCCCACGGGTTCAGCAGCCAGACCAGGAGCGCGACCGCCGAGATCACGAGCGCCAACGTGCAGCCGGCGCCGGGCGCGGTCGGGTCGGCCGGCGCCCCTCCCCAGCGCCCGAGCAACGGGCGGAGGAAGAGCCATGCGAGGGCGATCGACGCCGCCACGACGCCGAGCAGCGCCACCGCGCCGGCGTCGAGCGGGTCGATCGACGGCGCCGGCGCCGCCCCACCCGCGTCCGGAGCGAGGCCCGCCACCACGAGCAGGAGCGCAACGAGGAGCCCAACAGTGAACGGGACGATCCGCGCCGTCAGCCAGGAGCCCCAGCGACCCACCGGCTGACGGCGCCTGCGCGCCCGCGCGAAGGCGTCGACGGAGGCGACGCAGGCGGGGAGGAGCAGGCACAGGGCGAGGACCGAGACCGCCCAGCCCGGGAGGAGGTTGCGTCCCACGGTCACATACGACGGCGGGCCGTGCTCCAGGCTCTCCGCCGCGTCGATCGCGGACACCGTCTGGAGGACCGCCCTGCCGATCCCGCCGATCCGGTCGGCGTCGGCCTCGCTCGGCTCCGGG
>JBPCPH010000149.1:0-3548 GCA_050999415.1 Thermoleophilaceae bacterium | reverse complement strand
GGCCTGCTCACGCCGGTAGAGCGACCGCGTGAGCGAGCGCTCCCAGATGTCGGCAGAGGCGAGGTCGCGCCGAGGCAGGTCCTCCACGGCCAGATCCGTATGGAAATGCGACACCTAACGCTCCTTTGTCTTTCTTCTGCCTACGAGGTGAGCTGACGGGCTCGCGCTGAAAGATCGCGCTACGCCGCACTCCGACGGCGATTCGCCCCTGCGGCCAGTGAAGGCCGCTCTTGGTTCCCCCGTTTCCCACGTCCGTTGCGGAGCGGGAATTCGGCTTAGGACTCAGGCAACATAACGCATCACGCAAGGAAAGTTGCGGTGGTTGCGTCATCGCGGCTCTATTTCGACGCCTTCGGCGCCGGACCTTGTGAGGTAAGCGACTAGCTGCGTATGGCCAATCAGGGCTACAGCAGCGCCCCGAACACCGGCCCCACGTCGGCCGCCACGTCGAACAGCACGCCGGGCACGATCCCCAGCACGATCGTCGCCGCGGCCGCCACGATCGCCACCGCGCCGACCTCAGGCTGTGCCCGCGCATCGGCTTCGGGCGACCAGCCGCCGACCGGCTTTACTCGCCGCGCCACGCGGCCGACCGGTGCGGGAAGCTCGATCTCGATCGGTCCCATCCACATCACTGCCAGGACCCGCAGGTAGTAGACGAGCGACAGCATCGAGCCGATCACGATCGCCACGCCGAGCGATTCCCAGCCGCCCTCGACGGCGGCCTCGATCAGGTAGAACTTGCCGAAGAAGCCGGCCGTCAGCGGGATGCCGGCGAGCGCCAGCATGGCGATCGTCATCGGCCAGGCGAGCCACGGGCTCGCGGCGCCGAGTCCCTCGAGCGAGCGGATGCCGTCGCCGTGCTCGGACCGGCGCTCGCGCGCTATGACCACGGCGAAGGCCGCCACGTTCATCAGCAGGTAGACCGCCAGGTAGAAAGCCGTCGCCCGGAGGCCGAGCTCCGTGCCGACCACGACCCCGACCAGCATGTAACCGGCCTGCCCCACGCCGGACCAGGCGAGCATCCGCTTGAGCGAGCTCTGCGCGATCGCGCCGAGGTTCCCGATCACGATCGTGGCCCACGCGAGCGCGGCGAGCGCCGGCGCCCAATCCTGCTGAGCGGGTCCGAGCGCGTCGTGGAAGAGCCGCAGGAAGATCGCGAAGGCGGCGGCCTTCGTCGCCACCGCCATGAACGACGTGATCGGCGTTGGCGCGCCCTCGTAGACGTCGGGCGTCCACTGGTGGAAGGGCGCCACTGAGGCCTTGAACGCCAACCCGGTCGCGGACAGCGCGACGCCGGTGAGGAACAGCGGGTCCGTGGCACCGACCGGCCCATCGATGGCGGCGGCGATCGCGGGGAAGTCGGTGGCGCCCGTGGCGCCGTAGATCAGCGCCAGGCCGTAGAGCAGCGTGGCCGAGCCGGCCGAGCCGATCACCAGGTACTTGAGACCCGACTCGAGCGAGGGCTCTTGCCGCACGCGGCTGCCGCACAGCACGTAGAGGGGGATCGACAGAAGCTCGAACCCCACGAACACGGTCACGAGGTTGTCGGCCGCCGCGAGCACGGCCATTCCGGTGATCGACGCCAGTAGCAGCGAGTGGTACTCGCCGGCGCCCGCCTCGCGGACCGCTCGCGAGCGCAGCGACAGCAGCACCGTGAAGACGCCCGCGGAGTAGAAGAGCACCGACAGCCCGAGCGCGAGCGTGTCCATCGACAGCGCCCCCTCCACGATCGGCTCGACCTCGCCCGGCTCCCAGATGGCGACCGCGAAGGCGATCGCCGTGAACAGCGAGATCAGCGTCAGCGCGGGGATCAGCGCGCGCTGCACGAGGCGGCCGCTGACGAGCCCCACCATCAGCACCACGATCGACCCGCCGAGCGTCGCGAGGATCGGCGCGAGCTGGAGGTAGTCGATCGCCGGCGCCTCGATCTGCGCGACCGGCGTCACGGGGCCACCTCGTCGGCGGATACGGTCGGCGCGGGCGCCGGCTCACCGCGCGCGAGCGACTGAGCTTCCTCGACCTTGGCGACGGTCGCCGCCTCGGTCCGCTCGAGCACGAGTTGCGGATAGACCGAGAGCGCGATGATCACGAGCACGAGCGGCGCGACGACGGCGAGCTCGCGGAGGCCGAGGTCGCGCGACGCGACGCGTTCGCCGACGCGATTGTGCATCGCGCGCTGGTAGAAGCGGATCATGTAGACGGCGGCGAGCACCACGCCGGCGCTCGCGACGATGCCGAAGACGAGCTTCGACTCGAAGGCGCCGAAGAGGATCAGCAGCTCGCCGATGAAGTTCGCCGTGCCGGGCATCGCGAGCGTCGCGAAGCCCACGACGAGGAACAGCGCGGCGAGCACCGGCGCGCGCATCGCGATCCCGCCCATCTGCGCGAGCGACTCCGAGCCGCCGGTGCGCCGCGCGAGCACGCCGATCACGAGGAACAGCGCGGCGGTCACGAGCGCGTGGTTGACCATCTGGAGGACCGCGCCCTGGGCGCCGAGGTCGTCGAGCGAGAAGATCCCGAGCGTGATGAAGCCGAGCTGGGCGATCGACGAGTAGCCCACGACCAGCCGCGCCTCGTCCTGGCTGAAGGCGAGCGCCGACCCGTAGAGGATCGACACGACCGCGATCACGAGCACGATCTCCTGAAAGTGCAGCGAGGCGTCCGGAAGGATCGGGAGCACGACGCGCAGGAACCCGTAGGCGCCGAGCTTCGACAGCACCGCTGAGAGCAGCACCAGCACCGGGATCGGCGCGGCACGGTAGGCGTCCGGCATCCAGCCGTGCAGCGGAAACGCCGGCATCTTCACGAGGAAGGCGGCCGCGAACAGAACGAAGATCCACTGCTGCGTGCCCTCCGGCAACGTGCGCTCGGTCAGGTCGGCGAGTGCGAACGAGAGCTCACCGCCGCTCTCCTGCGCGGCGAGCACTCCGAGCGCGATCGCGCCCGCGAGCATCAGCAGCGAGCCGACCAGCGTGTAGATGATGAGCTTGGTCGTCGCGCGCACGCGGTCGCGCTCGCCCCACGCGCCGATCAGGAAGTAGAACGGGACGAGGGTCAGGTCGAAGAACAGGACGAAAAGGGCCAGGTCCTGCGCGCAGAAGACGCCCAGCACCGCGGTCTCGGCCAGCGCGAGCTGGAAGAAGAAGAGCCGCGGGTGCTCCCAGTCGCGCAGGCAGGCGGCGAGCGTCGCAAAGAACCACAGGAGCGTGGTGACCGCGATCATGAACACGCTCAGGCCGTCCACCCCGAGCGAGTAGCGGATCCCAAGCTCGGAGATCCAGGCGATGTCGGTCACGTACTGGAGCCCTGCGCTCGACGCGTCGAGGTCCGCGATCATCGCGACCGCGTAGCCGAGCGACCCGGCGGTCCCCGCGAGCACCACCCAGCGGCCCGCCCGCGCGGGCAGCACGCTCGCCACAAGTGCCGCCGCGAGCGGCAGGAAGATCACGATTGAGAGGTGGATCGTCAGCACGCGGCCGCCCTCGGGGCCCTCATGCCGAGGCGATCAGGAAGTAGAGCGCCAGCCCGCTGACGCCGAGGAACAG
>JBPCPH010000069.1:0-4668 GCA_050999415.1 Thermoleophilaceae bacterium | reverse complement strand
CCTGATGGGCCGTAACTGGCTGTCGGTCCCCAAGGACTGGATCGCCTCCTTCGGCGACATCGCCAAGTTCGGCGCGCGCGTCTTCGGCGAGGTCTTCGGCGGCAGGGTGTTTCGCTTCTTCGGCGAGGCGCTGCGCCAGGCCGGCATCCTGATCCTCGGCTCGGCGATCGTGATCTGGGGGCTGGCGTTCATCCTCGGGCTGACCTGCGGACTGGAGGGCGCCTACTTCAACCGCTCGGTCGGAGCGCCCGCTTATGCCGGCGTCTTCGCCGCCTGGTGTGACCTGCGCGAGGTGATCCCCTACGCCTGGGGCTACATGCTCGCGGCCAAGGTCGGCACCGGGCTGGTGGCCGAGCTCGGCGCGATGCGGATCACCGACGAGATCGACGCGCTCGAGGTGATGGGGATCTCGTCGATGACCTTCCTCTGCGCGACGCGCCTGCTGGCGGCGATCATGGTCTTCCCGTTCATGTACATGGTGGCGATCGGGGCCGGCTTCATGGCCTCCTACATCGCCGTCGTCGAGCAGATCGGCGAGGTCTCATCGGGCGGCTTCTTTCTGATCTTCTGGATGTTCCAAAACCCACCCGACCTGCTCTATTCGATCATCAAGGCGATGACGATGGCGGTCGCGATCGTGATCGTCGGCACCTACTACGGCTACACCGCCTCCGGCGGCCCGGTCGGGGTCGGCACGGCGACCGCCAAGTCGATGGTGTTGAACACCGTCTTGGTCCACATCATCGGCATGCTCGGCACGCAGGTCTTCTGGGGCCAGGACCCAAGGGCGCCGATCGGCGGGTGAGCAGGCCCGAAAGAGGAACAGGAGAGACGTCTTGACAGAGAACGAGCGAACCCGCGAGCACTCCGAGGAGCAGCCGGACGGCAGCGCGAGCGCGGCCCCTGAGCAGGCCCCGCCGCCCCAGACTGGGAACCAGGAGGACGTCCCGGACAACATCCGCGCTGAGGGCCGTGGGGAAGACGACCCCTACGCGTGGCACACGGGCACCAAGCGCGATCACGGCTCGACCGACGCGATCGAGTTCATCGACGTCAAGAAGTCGTTCGGCCGCGCCACGATCCTGAACGGGCTCAACCTCGGGATCCCCGAGAACCAGATCTCGATGATCCTCGGCCCCTCGGGCACAGGCAAGTCGGTCTGCATCAAGCACATGGTCGGGCTGCTCTACCCCGACGAGGGCGACGTCCTCGTCCACGGGGACTCGGTCCCGAACATGGCCGACGACGACCTTTTCGAGATGCGCAAGAAGTTCGGCGTGCTGTTCCAGGACGGCGCGCTGTTCGGCTCGATGCCGCTGTACGACAACGTCGCCTTCCCGCTGCGCCAGCACACCGACAAGGGCGAGGACGAGATCGCCGACATCGTCGGCCGCCGCCTCAAGGAGGTCGGGCTCGGGGGTGCCGGGGACAAGATGCCGAACGAGCTCTCGGGCGGAATGCGCAAGCGCGCCGGGTTCGCGCGCGCCCTGGTGCTCGACCCCCAGATCGTGCTCTTCGACGAGCCCGACTCGGGGCTCGACCCAGTGCGCACGGCGCTGCTGTGCGAGCTGATCAAGGAGATCCACGACGAGAACGGCGGCGCCTATGTCGTGATCACGCACGACATCATGTCCGCGCGCCGGGTGGCCGACTTCATCTCGGTGCTGTGGAAGGGCCGGATCGTGGAGTCGGGCCCCGCGTCCGAGCTGTTCAACTCGGACAACCAGTTCGTGCGGCAGTTCCTGTCGGGGGAGGCCGCCGGCCCCCTCGGCATGGAGTAGGGCCGCTGCAAACCTTCGTCAGGCGTTTTCCTCGCTCGCTCGCGTGCAGAGCACGAGTCGCTCCCTGCGTCCTCGCCTCAGGAAGCGAAGCGACCGGTCGGCGCTGAAAAGCGCCGCGGTTTTCGCGGCCCTGCGCGGCTGCAACCCTTCGTTTCACGTCAGGTGTGCCCCTTGTCAGGAGCGGCGCGAGGTCCAAATCGACGGCCGCTAGACGAGTTCGATCGGTGTCGATTTTGCCTTCGCTTGCTCTACGCCCACGAAGAGGGATGAAACGGCTCGAGCTCGAGCCATCAACGATGAGATGAGGTCTCAGGATGAGGAAGATCAATGCATGGTTGTTCGTGTCGCTGGACGGCGTGATGGAAGCTCCCGAGAAATGGGTCATGTTCAACGACGAAATGGGTGAGGCGACCGAAGCGGAGTACGCCGCCGCGGATACCCTGTTGCTCGGTCGGCGCACCTACGAGGTTTTCGCCGCCTCCTGGCCTCAGAGGTCAAGCGACGTCCCGAACGCTGACTGGATGAACAACACACCCAAGATCGTGGCGTCTACGAGCTTGGACTCGGTGGACTGGAAGAACTCAACGCTGATCGAGGGCGATGTCGCTGAGGAGCTCTCGCGACTCAAGCAGGAGGATGGGAAGAACATCCTGGTCAACGGCAGCGCCACCCTGGTCCGGTCGCTGCTCCGCGACAATCTGCTCGATGAGCTTCGGCTCTTCGTGCATCCGGTCGTCGTGGGCTCTGGCGAGCGGCTGTTTGACGACGGCGGTGACCAAGTCAAGCTGAAGCTCGCGGATTCGCAGGCTTACGGCAACGGCGTCCTCTCGCTCACCTACCAGCCGGCCGGCAGTTGAGGTCTCGAGCGGCTCGTTTAGAGCGGCCAAGCCAGCCCCGCAGGGCGTGAGGACAGGCTGTGGTAACGTGTGGTCACAGTGGCTACACGGATGGGGATTCGGGAGCTTCGTGACAGCCTGACGGCGATGATCCGGCGCGTGCGCGCCGGGGAGACGATCGAGGTCACCCACCATGGCGCGCCCGTAGCGCTGCTTGCCCCGCTGCCAGATGACCGGATCGCCCGCCTCGTCGCCGGCGGGGAGGTGACGCGAGGCGATCCGCTTGATCGCCCGCTCCAGCGCTTCCCCGTGACCGGCGAACTTCGGGCAAGCGACGCGATCGAGGAAGACCGCGCTGGGCGCTGAGCGGCGGCTCGTCTACGCCGACTCTTCGGCGCTCGTCAAGCTCGTCGTCGAGGAGCCCGAGAGCTTGGCGCTCGAGCGGCACCTCGAGCCTGCTCCGACGCTCGTCACGAGTCGGATCGCACTCGTCGAGGTGCCCCGTGCGACGGCGCTGGCGAATCCCGCGCCTGAGGTCGAGCGTGAGACGGAGCGGCTGCTTACCTCCTGCATGCTGATGAACGTCAGCGACGGGCTGCTGCGCTCGGCCGCCGGCCTCACCTCGCGGGTTGTTCGCACGCTCGACGCGATCCACCTGGCCAGCGCGCTGCGGATCGACCCCGACGAGTTCATCGCCTACGATCAGCGCCTGGCTTCCGCGGCGGCCGAACGTGGGATCACGGTCTTGATTCCAGGCGCGCGAGACTGACCGGAAGATGACCGTGGGAACCGGCGTTTTCGCCGCGGGCCGTCGCCTAAGCTGATCGGGTGCTGAGGCGGGACCCGTTCGGCAGTCTTGTGCGCGCGGCGACGCGACGCGCGTGGCTCACCGTCGCCGTCGTCTGCGTGCTCGCGCTCGGCGGCGCGGCGCTGGCGCTTCGGCTCGAGCCGAGCACCGACATCGGCACGCTCGTGGACCCCTCGTCGGACTCCTTCGAGGCCACGGAGGAGGCCAATCAGGTCTTCGGCGACGACGCCGTGATTGTCCTGGTCGAGGGACCGCTCGAGAACACCGTGCTGACCCCCGACCTCGGTCGCCTCCGGGCCCTGGAGGGCTGCCTCGCCGGCAACGCCCCTGAGGCCGACACCACCCTGCCGGCGGTCTGCCGCGAGCTCGCCGAGAAGCGCCCCGCCGAGGTGGTCTACGGCCCGGCGACCTTCATCAACCGCTCCGCGCTGGAGCTGAACGCCGGGCTCCAGGAGCGGCTGACCGCGAACCAGGAGCAGGTCGCGGCGATCGCCGAGGCCGCCCGCCGCTCCGCCGCAGCCCAGGGCGCCTCCCCTGAGCAGCAGCGGCGCGCGGAGGAGGACGCTCGCCGGGTCGCTCAGGAGGAGTTCGAGGCGGGCCTGATCAACCAGGCCCTTCAGTACGGCATCACGACCCCGCCGGCGATCAACAACCCGTCCTTCGTCGAGCAGCTCGTCTTCGGCCCGATCGAGCCCGGTGCCGAGACCGCCGAGCGCGTGCCGAAGGAGCGCTTCGCCGGATTCTTCCCCTCGGACGACGCAGCGCTGATCCAGGTGCGGCTGCGTCCGGAGCTCTCCGAGGAGGAGCGCGCCGACGCGATCAGGCTGATCGAGACCGCTTCTGGGTCGGAGCGCTTCGCGCCCCAACGTGGGGCGGAGCTCGTCGTCACCGGGGTGCCGGTCGTGGTGGAGGCGCTGGCTGACGAGGTCGAGCGCTCGCTCGTCCTCTTGCTGGCTGCGGCGGTGCTCGTCATGGCCGGGACGCTCGCGCTCGTCTTCCGCTCGCGCCTCCGGCTCCTGCCACTCGCGGTGGCGCTCGCCGCCGCCGGCCTGACGTACGGGGCGGTGTCGCTCGTGGGCGGCGGGCTGACAATGGCCTCGGTCGCGGCGCTCCCGGTCCTGATCGGCCTGGCGGTCGACTACGCGATCCCGTTCCAGTCCAGTTTCAACGAGGTGCGCACGATCGGGCGCCACCCGCCCCCACCCGCCGTCGCGGCTCAGGCAGCCGCCGCGGCCGGCGCGCC